>DATDAQ010000102.1:0-2264 GCA_036525295.1 Solirubrobacterales bacterium
TTCGAGCCTCAACAACGGCGTCTATCGGACCGGGTTCGCGACGACCCAGGTGGCCTACGAGGAGGCCCTCGCCGACGTCTTCGCAATGCTCGACGAACTCGAGAAGCGCTTCGCGGACGGACGAGACTTCCTTTTCGGCGACGGGCTGACAGAAGCCGACATCCGGCTGTTCGTCACGCTGGTGCGGTTCGATCCGGCCTACCATGGTCTCTTCCGGGCGAACCTGCGGCGGCTCGCGGACTATCCGAGTCTCAGCGCCTACCTCGAGCGGACGCTCGCGGTCCCCGGCGTGCGTGAGACGGTGAACCTGGACCACATCAAGCGTGGCTACTACTCAATCAAGGCGCTGAACCCGACCGGCATCGTGCCCACCGGCCCGGAACTCGCCTGGGCCGCATGACCGGCTTTGCTTGCGAGAGAGAACGTCCGGTTCGCTCGGTGTCCGTCGTCAGGGTTTTTGGAACGACTGAGCTGATCGAGCATCGGAGGGCTCTGGCTCACCTGGTTCAGGTTATGCTGCTCGGCCGTGATGGCTCAAGCGGCGGTTTCGGATTGTCAGTTTCTTGATCTTCTCCCTCGCCTCGAGGATGGCTGCGCCCCGGCCGAAGTAGACGTCGGCGGGGGTCAGGTTGCCGAGGCTCTCGTGGTAGCGGCGGTGGTTGTAGTGGTCGACGAAGTCGGCGACGGCGGCCTCGAGCTGGCCGGGCAGGAAGTAGTTCTCCAGCAGGACCCGGTTCTTCAGGGTCTGGTGCCAGCGCTCGATCTTGCCTTGGGTCTGGGGGTGGTTCGGGGCGCCGCGAATATGGGCGATGCCCTTGCCCTCGAGCCAGCGCGCGAGGTCGCCAGCGACGTAGGACGCGCCGTTGTCGCTGAGCAGCCGGGGGCGGTGGACAACCTTGGCGGTGTCGCAGCCCGAGGCCGCGAGAGCGAGGTCGAGCGTGTCGGTGACATCGCCGGCACGCATAGTGGTGCAGAGCTTCCAGGCGACGATGAAGCGGGAGTGGTCGTCGAGGATCGTCGAGAGGTAGAACCAGCCCCAGCCGATGACCTTGAGGTAGGTGAAGTCGGTTTGCCAGAGCTGGTTCGGCGCCGTGGTCTGCTCCGTGAACGCCTCGGCGGCCTTAATGACGGTGAAGGCGGGGCTGGTGATCAGGTCGTGCGCCTTGAGCAGGCGGTAGACCGAAGCCTCTGAGACGAAATACTTCTCCTGGTCGGTGAAGCGGACGGCCAGCTCCCGGGGCGAGAGCTCCGGCACCTCGAGCGCGAGGGCCAGAACGCGCTCCCGTACCGGGTCGGGGATGCGGTTCCAGACCCGGCCGGGCTTGGGCGGTCGGTCATCGAGGCCTTCGAGGCCCCGCTCTCGATACCGGTCGTACCAGCGGTAGAAGGTCGTGGCCGGCACGCCGATCCGCGCCAGCGTCCAGCGAACCGGCAGATGCGACCCTTCGACCAGCCGGATGATCTCGAGCTTCTCGGCGGCGGGGTATCTCATTCGTGGTCGCCCCCAGCCCCGGTCATGCTTTTTTTGAGCAGCCGGTTCTCCAGGGTGAGATCAGCCACCGCCTCCTTCAGCGCGGCCGCCTCGGCGCGCAGCTCCTTCACCTCGGGGCTGGTCGCCTGGCGCGCGATGTCGCCCGCCAGGCGCCGCTTGCCGGCTTCCAGGAACTCCTTCGACCAGCTGTAGTACAGGCTCTGCGCGATCCCCTCGCGCCGGCAGTGCTCGGCAATGCTGTCCTCGCCGCGCAGACCGGCGAGCACGATCCGGATCTTCTCCTCCGCCGAATGCTGCTTCCGGGTCGCCCGGCGGATCTCCTTCACCACCTTCTCGGCGGCAGCTCTCTGCGTCACGGGTTTCTGGCTCATCTCCACTCCTTGGCGGTTACGATGAGCCAGAACCCCTCTGTTGCTCAATCAGCTCAAACCGTTCCATGGGCGCTGACGCCGGACAAGCTCGGCGAGCTCCCAGCGGCGGTAGAGCCCGGGAATCCGGTGCAGGGTGCAGGCGAGCGTTTCGTCCATGCGGGCGTCCTCGGATGGCTGCGCGGAATGCGCCTGAAGGGGAAAAGCCACCCACGAAGGCCCGATGGGACACGCCGGTCAGAAGAAATCATCGAATCTGACCCGCAGCCGCCGCAGCGCGCGCTGGTAGCGCTTGCGGCCAGCGTCGGCCCTGAGTCCCAGCGCCTCGGACGCGCTGTGTTGCCGCTCTCCCGCGACGGCGATCGCGACCACCAGCTGCGCGTCAGGGCCGACGATCGGCTCGA
>DATDAQ010000103.1:0-20161 GCA_036525295.1 Solirubrobacterales bacterium
ATCCCCCTCGACGGCCTTTCCCAGTTCGAGCGCCGCGGCTCGGAGCGTTCGACCGGAGTCCGAGAGGAGGAAACGGGCACGATCGAGATCTCCCGCCGCGAGACGAGCCGCTGCGGCGAGCTCATCCGGAGAGCCGTGGTCGGCTAGCTGAGTTTCGATGGCTTCGGGTGGGAGCGGAGCGAAGTCGACGGGCTGGCAGCGGGACGCGACGGTCTCGAGAAGCTGGGCCGGTTCGGAGGTCAGCAGGATGAGATGGACGAACTCCGGCGGCTCCTCCAGCGTCTTCAGCAGGGCGTTCTGGCTCTCGTCACGCATCTGCTCTGCAGCCTCGATCACGAAGACTCGCTTTTGAGCTTCGAAGGGCCTGTAGGAGGCGGCGCGGATCACCTTCTCGCGGACCTCCTCGACCATGTGCTGGGCACCGGGAGGTCGGAGCCATACGAGGTCGGGGTGGGGAGAAGGATCGAGCTGAACCCGCCGCCGCGCATCGTCGGGATCGGCGGCCCCGGCAGCCAACAGCTCAGCCGCAAAAGAGCGCGCGACGGCCCCCTTGCCGGCACCGCGCGGGCCGCGGAAGAGGTAGGCGTGCGACGGGCCCGTCGCCAGCGCAGCCGTCAGCGCCACCCGCGCTCGCGGCTGGTGCTCAAGCGGCAGCTCGGGCACGCACCGCCTCCAGCACTCGCTCGTGGACCTCCTCGACGCTGCCGTCAGCATTCACCACGACGACGCGGTCGGAGGCGATCTTGGCGATCTCCTCGTAGGCCTCTGCCACCGCGCGCTGCAGCTCCAGGCCCTCGGACTCGAAGCGGTCCTCGCCCTCGGCGCGACCGAGGCCGGTCTCGGGGTCGAGGCGCAGCAACACGGTCACGTCGGGCCAGAGGCCGTCGATCACGGTGTCGGTCAGCGAGAGCACGTGGCTGGTTCCCAGCTCCCGCGCGCCGCCCTGGTAGGCGACGCTGGAGTCGGCGAAGCGGTCGGCGACGACGGTCTTCCCGGCCTCGAGCGCAGGGCGGATCACGCGGCTGACCAGGTCGGCGCGCGCCGCCGAGAAGAGCAGCAGCTCGGCGAAGGGGTCGAGCTCGAGCGAGGGGTCGGCGAGCAGCTCGCGGATCCGCTCCGCCGCATCGGTCCCCCCCGGCTCGCGGATCAGCAGCGTCTCGGGGCCGAGCGCCTCGGCCAGCAGCTTCGCCTGCGTGCTCTTGCCGGAGCCGTCGATCCCCTCCAGGGAGATGAACAACTCGGCGGACCTCAGCCTTTGGCCGCGGCCTTGGCGCGTTTGCGGCCGCGGGTGGCGGTGTCGGCTTTGCTCGCGACTTTCGCTTTTTTCTTCTTCGCCGGCGCCTTGCCGTCCTCGTCGCCCTCGGGCAGCGGTTTCTCCGCCATCGCTTCCTTGGCCGCTTTTGCCGCTTCGCGTTCGGCGCGGCGTTTCTTCATCTCCTGCATCGACTCGCAGTCGTCGTTGAGGCAGAGGTTCCAGGGCCGCCCGCGGAAGGGCTGGACTTTCAGCCGCGGCGTCTCGCCGCAGACCGAGCAGCGTTCCTCGAGCTTGAAGACGTCGCCGCGCTGGGGCAACGGGAAGGTCTGGTCGCATGACTCCGGGTCGTCCAGGGTCCAGCCGCTGCAGCCGACGAAGCGTTTGCCCGATTTTTTCGCCCGGATGACGCGCAGCATGTGGGGCGAGCCGTCCTCCTTCTTGCGGCCGGCTTCCTCGCAGACCTTGCAGGGGCCGAGGATGCGGTCCTCGTCCATCCCCTTCCAGACGACTTTGGCCAGGTCTTCGCGGCTCTCGTCGATTTCGGTCCAGGTCTTGTGCAGGAGCTCGCGGCTGTCGCCGACGACGCCGTCCTTGGTCATCTCGCCGGCGGCGATCTGGTCCATCTCGGACTCGAGCTGCGCGGTCATCTCCGGGGTCGCCATCGCCGGCACGTATTTCTTGAACGCCTCGTACATCGCGATGCCCGTCTCCGTCGGGATCGGCGGGTTGCCGTAGACGTAGCCGCGGTCGAAGAGCTTCTTGATGATGTCGGCGCGGGTCGCCTTGGTGCCGAGGCCGCGCTCCTCCATCATCTCGACCAGCTTCGCCTGCGAGATCCGCGAGGGCGGCTGGGTCTCCTTGTCGAGGACCCAGGGGTCGCCGTCGAGATCGAGGCTCTGGCCCTCGGCCAGCGCCGGGATCTCCTCGTCGGAGGAGCGGGCGTAGGTGTAAATGCCGGCGAAGCCCGGGTCGACGACGACCGAGCCGCGGACGAAGTAGGTCTGCGAGCCGGCCTCGATGTCAGCGCGGGTGGACTCGGTGATCATCGGCGGGCTGAAGGTGGCGAGGAAGCGGCGCACGACCAGTTCGTAGACGCGCTTTTTGGGGCCGTCGCCGAGGGCATTGGGGTGGATCGCCTGGGTCGGGTAGATCGGCGGGTGGTCGGTCGTCTCTTTTTTGCCCCGGGTCGGCTGCAGCTCGCCGTCGAGCAGGCCCGACGCGGCGGAGAACTCTTTGATCTTGACCAGCGAAGTGACCAGCTCGCGCAGCGGCAGCGAGACCGGGTAGACGGTGTTGTCCGTGCGCGGGTAGGAGATGAAGCCGTCCATGTAGAGGTCCTCGGCGAGCCGCATCGCGGCGGCGGGAGTGATGCCGAGGCGGCTGGAGGCGTCAGTGGTGAAGGCCGTCGTGTTGTAGGGCGTCGGTGGCTTGCGCGTGTTTTTGCGGGCGGTCACCGACTTGACCGTGCCGGGCCCCGCGGTGCCGGCGAGTGCCGCGTCGGCCTCGGCCTTCTCCCAGAACTTGTCGGTCTCGTGGTGGGTCTCGAAGCTGCCGTCGGGATGCTGGAACTTGGCAAACAGTTCCCAGAAGGGTTTGGCGACGTGGGCGCGGCGCTCCATCTCGCGCTCGACGATCAGGCCCAGGGTCGGGCTCTGCACGCGGCCGACCGAGAGGAAGTTGGAGCCGAAGCGGCGGGTGCTGAGCGAGACCGCGCGGGTCAGGGTCGCGCCCCAGAGCAGGTCGATGTCCTGGCGGGCGGCGCCGGCATTGGCCAGCGGGTAGGAGAGTTCGTCGAGCTCACCGAAGGCACGCTCGATCTCTTCCTTGGTCAGGGCCGAGTAGCGGGCGCGCTGGACCCGCAGGGTGCCGGCCTTGGTTTCCTCGCGGGTCCCCAGCTCCGGGTTGGCGTCGAGCATCTCCTCCAGCGCCTCGAGCCCGATCAGCTCGCCCTCGCGGTCGAAGTCGGTGGCGATCACCAGCTCGTCTGCTTCTTTAGCGACTTTGCGGATCGCCTTGACGACGTTTTTGTCGGTCGGCTCCTTGATCAGCTCGGCGTCGATCAGGTCGTGCAGGTCGGTCTTCTGCCAGTTCGAGTAGCCCTCGGGGAAGGCCGGGCCGAGCACGTGCCCCTTCAGCCCGATCGTCCTGTGGTCGCCGTCGGCGTCGCTCCAGGTGTAGAACGGGACTTTGAAGGTTTTGTCGCTGGTCGCGCCCCCCTTGCTGAGGAAGGTCGCGATCTTCTCGGCGCTGTTGTTCTTCTCGGTGACGATCAGCCGCATGGGGCGGCGAGGGTAGCAGGGGCGCTCGGCCGGACCGGCGGGCCGCCATGCGCCGATCCTTCTAGGATCGGCGACCGGATGCGGACCTTGGTCACCGGCGGCGCGGGCTTCATCGGCTCCAACCTTGTCGACGCGCTGCTGGCGCGGGGCGACAAGGTGACCGCGCTCGACGACCTCTCGACCGGGCGGCGGGAGAACCTCGCGGGGGCGCTGGCAGCGGGCGCCGGGCTGGTCGAGGCGGACATACGGGACCGGGCCGCGGTCGAGCGCGTCGCGATCGAGTGCGGGCCCGAGGTCGTCTTCCACCTGGCGGCGCAGATCGACGTGCGCAAGTCGGTCGCCGACCCGGCCTTCGACGCCTCGATCAACGTCGGCGGCACCGCCAACGTGCTCGAGGCGGCGCGGGCGAGTGGGGCCCGGCGAGTCGTCTTCACCTCGACCGGGGGGGCGATCTACGGCGAGGGCGACGGGCAGGCGCTGCCGCTCGGCGAGGGTGCGCCGCTGGCGCCGGAGGCCCCCTACGGCCAGAGCAAGTTCGCTGGTGAGGGCTACCTGTCGCTCTACGAACGCCTCTACGGCCTCTCCACCATTCCGCTGCGCCTGGGCAACGTCTACGGCCCGCGCCAGGACCCGCTCGGGGAGGCGGGTGTGATCGCGATCTTCTGCGGGAAGCTGCGGGCAGGAGAGCGGCCGATGGTCTTCGGCGACGGCAGGCAGACCCGCGACTACATATATGTGGGCGACGTCGTGGCGGCGGCGCTGGCCGCGGCGGGGTCCGATGCCACCGGCCCGGTCAACGTCGGCACGGGGGTCGAGACCGACGTGCTGGAGCTGGTCCGCCTGCTCGGCGAGCTCGGCGGTGTCGAGAGCTTCGAGCCCGAGCTCGCACCGGCTCGCACCGGCGAGGTGCAGCGGATCTCGATCGACCCGACGCGCGCCGAGCGCGAGCTGGACTGGAGCGCGCAGACCGGCCTCGAAGAGGGCCTGCGGCTGACGCTCGACTCCATCTAACCCCGCATCACTAACCTCCATCACATGCCCGCCCAGGCCTACGCCGGCAAGGAGTGCGTCTGCCAGCTCCGCAAGGGGATCTGCGATCAGTCGTGCGTGCGCGACATGCTGGAGACCCCCTTCTACATCGCCTGCCTGAAGCTGAAGGGGCGGCGCTGCCTGGTCGTCGGCGGCGGCGACATCGGCCTCGAGAAGGTCGAGGGGCTGCTCGCCTGCGACGCCGACGTGACCCTGATCGCCCCGGTCGCCCACCCCAAGCTGGAGAGCCTGGCGGCGGAGGGGTCGATCGAGTGGGAGAAGCGGGCCTACGCGGGCGCCGCCGACCTCGAGGGCGTCTTCATGGCCATCGCCGCGACCGACGACACCGAGGTCAACATCGGCGTCTTCGACGACGCCGAGAAGCGGGCGATGCTGGTCAACGTGGTCGACGTGCCGCCGCTGTGCAACTTCATCCTGCCGGCGATCGTGCGCACCGGACCGCTGGCGATCGCGATCTCCACCGCCGGCGCCTCTCCGGCGCTGGCGAAGCGGATGAAGCGCGAGATCTCCGAGCTCTTCGGCGAGGAGTACGCGCGATTGGCCGTGGTCCTAAACGACGCCCGCGGCTGGGCCAAGGGGACGCTGCCGACCTACCAGGACCGCAAGGAGTTCTTCGAGGGAATCGTTAACGGCGACCCCGACCCGGTGACGCTGATCCGCGAGGACCGCGAGACCGAGCTGCTGGCCCTGATCGAGGCGGCCAAAGAGCGCGCCGCTGCTGCGCTGGCCTAGGCAGCCGGAAGAGCGAAGAAGGCGACAGCCGCGAAGTGGGCTGCTGCTGCTGCGATGACCAGGAGGTGGAAGACCTCGTGGTAGCCGAAGACGCGCGGGTTGGGGTCGGGGCGCTGGGTCGCGTAGACGACGGCGCCGACCGTGTAGAGCAGGCCGCCGGCGGCAACCAGCAGGGTGCCGGCTGCGCCCATCTCACTCCATAGTTCGGGGAAGGCGATCAGGGCGACCCAGCCGATCGAGATGTAGACCAGCGCCGCGACCCACTTGGGGTGGTCGATCCAGACCATCTCGACGACGGCGCCGGCGATCGCGCCGATCCAGACGACGACCAGGATCGCGTCCGCCAGCGGGCCGTCGAGAGCGAGCAGGGCGAACGGCGTGTAGGTCCCGGCGATGAGGAAGAAGATCATCGAGTGATCCAGCCGGCGCATCCAGCGGCGCACGTCGGGCCGCTTCCAGTTGACCCGGTGATAGAGGGCGCTGGTGCCGAGCAGGGCGGAGAGACTGACCGCGTAGATCGCGACGGCGAAGGTCGCCTCCGGCGTCTTCGCGGCGACGATCAGGGCAGCACCGAGGAAGAGTGAGACGAAGAATGCCCACTCGTGTGAGACGCCGCGCAGTCTCGGCTTGACGGAGGCGATCGCCTCCGCCGCAACTTCCTTTGCAGATTCGGCCTTCTCGACTGCGCGTGCCCGCTTCATCGTCTTGTCACCATAGAGGGAAGAGAAGCGAAGTTTGCGGCATTTGCGGGGTCACGTCACACAAAAGGCGTCCGACCTGTCAACGATCCTGCTCAGTCCCCCCTAAAAGTCGCCGCGAGAGGAGAAGTTCGATGTCCAAGACCGCCACCAGCACCGCCCAGTCCGGTCTGCAGGGCCTCTCGGTCGAGCGCAGATTTTCGACCGCCGGGACCCATCCCTTCGACGAGATCGAGTGGGAGACGCGCGACGCCGTGATCGGCAATCCCGAGAGCCCGGCCTTCGAGCAGCGCGGGGTCGAGTTCCCGAAGACCTGGTCCCAGAACGCGACCAACATCGTCGCCCAGAAGTACTTCCGCGGGCAGCTCGGATCGGACAAGCGCGAGTCCTCGGTGAAACAGATGATCGGCCGCGTCGCGGGAACGATCTCCGAGTGGGGGCGCGAGGGCGGCTACTTCGCCTCCGACGAGGACGCCGACGCCTTCGAGGCCGAGCTGACCTCGATCCTGCTCAACCAGAAGGCGGCCTTCAACTCGCCGGTCTGGTTCAACGTCGGCTTCGAGGAGCGTCCGCAGTGCTCGGCCTGCTTCATCCTCAGCGTCGAGGACAACATGGACTCGATCCTCGCCTGGAACACCAAGGAGGGCAAGATCTTCCGCGGCGGCTCGGGCTCGGGGATCAACCTCTCCAACATCCGCGGCTCGATGGAGCAGCTGGCCAAGGGGGGCACGGCGAGCGGCCCGGTCAGCTTCATGCGCGGCGCCGACTCCTGGGCGGGCACGATCAAGTCCGGCGGCAAGACGCGACGGGCGGCGAAGATGGTCGTGCTCGACGTCGACCACCCGGACATCGAGCACTTCATCTGGTGCAAGGCCGACGAGGAGAAGAAGGCCGAGGCGCTGCGCGATGCCGGCTTCGACATGTCGATCGACGGCGAGGGCTTCACCTCGATCCAGTACCAGAACGCCAACAACTCGGTGCGGGTCAGCGACGACTTCATGGAGGCGGTCGAGGCCGGCGAGGACTGGCACCTGACCGCGCGCAACGGCGGCGCGACGACGAAGACGCTGCCGGCGCGCGAGCTGATGAACCAGATCGCCGACGCTGCCTGGCGCTGCGCCGACCCCGGCATCCAGTACGACACGATCATCAACCGCTGGCACACCTGCCCGGAGTCGGGTCGGATCAACGCCTCCAATCCCTGCAGCGAGTACATGCACGTCGACGACTCGGCCTGCAACCTGGCCTCGCTCAACCTGATGAAATTCCGCCGCCCCGACGGCAGCTTCGACGCCGAGGAGTTCGAGCACGCGGTCGACATCGTCTTCCTCGCCCAGGAGATCGTCGTCGGCTTCTCCAGCTACCCGACCGAGGAGATCACCGAGAACGCGAACAAGTTCCGCCAGCTCGGGCTCGGCTACGCCAACCTCGGCGCGCTGCTGATGTCCGACGGCCTGCCCTACGACTCCGAGGAGGGCCGCAACGTCGCCGCCGCGATCACGGCGCTGATGACCGGCCGCGCCTACCGCCAGTCGGCGCTGATCGCCGCCGGGGCGACCGGTCCCTACGAGGAGTACGACAAGAACCGCGACGCCCATAACGGCGTGATGCGGATGCACCGCGACGCCTCCTACGACATCGACTCGACCGGGATCAAGGGCGAGCTGCTCGAGGCCGCACAGCGGTCCTGGGACGAAGCGGTCGAGCTCGGCGAGGAGCACGGCTACCGCAACGCGCAGGCGACGGTGCTGGCGCCGACCGGGACGATCAGCTTCCTGATGGACTGCGACACGACCGGGATCGAGCCCGACTTCTCGCTGGTCAAGTTCAAGGAGCTGGTCGGCGGCGGGCAGATGACGATCGTCAACAAATCGGTGCCGCTGGCGCTGCGCACGCTCGGCTACGCCGAGCCGCAGGTCGAGCAGATCGACGCCCACATCGCCGAGAACGCGACGATCATCGGCGCCCCGGGCCTCGAGGACGAGCACCTGCCGGTCTTCGACGTCGCGGTGGGAGAGCGGGCGATCTCCCACACCGGCCACATCGACATGATGGCCGCGACCCAGCCCTTCATCTCCGGCGCGATCTCGAAGACGGTGAACCTGCCGCAGAGCGCCACGATCGAGGACATCGCCGACGCTTACACGCGCGGTTGGAAGGGCGGGCTGAAGGCGCTGGCGATCTACCGCGACGGCTCCAAGACCGCGCAGGCGCTGCGCACCGACGCGCAGGAGGAAAAGGGGTCCGAGGCTGTCGCCGAGGTCGCCGCACCCGTGCGCAAGAAGATGCCGCGCGAGCGCGAATCGATCACCCACAAGTTCTCGATCGCCGGCCACGAGGGCTACATCACCGCCGGCAAGTACGAGGACGGCAACGTCGGGGAGATCTTCCTCACCGACATCGGCAAGGAGGGCTCGACGATGCGCGGGCTGCTCAACGCCTTCGCCACGGCGATCTCGATCGGCCTCCAGTACGGCGTGCCGCTGGAAACCTTCGTGCGCAAGTTCAGCTACATGCGCTTCGAGCCGGAGGGCATCACCGGAAACCCGGAGATCCCCTTCGCCAAGTCGATGCCCGACTACATCATGCGCTGGCTCGGCAGCCGCTTCATCGAGGACACCGACGTGCTCGAGGACCTCGGCATCCTCACCCCGGAGGTGCGGGCAAAACGGGATGCCGAGACGGCCCAGCTCGGCCTCGGGATCGACACCAGCGGCGGCACCGCCGGCCCGGCCAACGGCGGGAACGGCGGCAACGGTCACTCCAAGCCCGTGCCGGCCGCGGCAGCCTTCACCGAAACCCCACCGGTGGTCCCCGCCAAGATGTCCGGCCTCGATCTCGGCCCCGCCTGCGAGCAGTGCGGCGGGATGATGCAGCGGACAGGCAGCTGCTACACGTGTTCGTCGTGCGGCAACAACACCGGCTGCGGCTGAGCCACAGCCCTATTTGTTGCAACATGCACAAGGTACCCTTAATCGATGCGCTCGAGTAAGGCAGGCAGCCGGGCTTCCGCCCCGGAGCGCTCGCTTGACCAGCGGGTGGATGCCCTCAAGCGAGCGAACGACATTCGCACCGCACGAAGCAAGTTGAAGAAAGACCTCGGACAGGGCCGTGCGTCGATCGAGACTCTTCTGCTCGACCCGCCGGACTACGTCATGACGGCAAAGGTCTTCGACATGCTCCTAGCTTCGCCCAAGTGCGGGCGAGTTAAGACGAACCGTCTTATGAACCAGGCAAGAATTAGCCCGAGCAAGACGATCGGGGGTCTTTCCGTGCGCCAGCGGATAGAGCTGGTCGCTCTCCTGGGGGGGAGAAAGCCAGGACGCAAAGCCGCAGACGAAACCGCTTCTCCTACCCAGGGAGAGCGAGTTGCCGCCAAGAGGGCTCCCCGCGATCCCGCGGAATTCCTCTTGGCGGAATGGGAACGACTCATCGGCGACAGGAGGCTCGGCCGAACCTCGCTGGAACGGGCGGCACGGATCGCGGCGGCCGAGGAGAGCTGGCGCTCTGGCCTTGGCGCGCTTCTCTCCGGAGATGACGTCCTGCGCCTGCTCGAAGTCAGCGGGCGTCAGCTGGGCAACCTGAGGAAACGCGGACAGCTAATAGTCCTCACAAACCCCGGCGACGCCGATCGATACCCCGCCTACCAGTTTCAAGATGGCAAGCCGAGTCCCCCGCTCGTACGCGCGCACCGCATGCTCGTCGAGTCCGGCCATGTCTCTTCTTGGACCGCGGCATCCTGGGCACGCACCTCACACCCTGAGCTGGAAGAACTGAGTCCCGCTCAGTGGTCCGGCGAGAAACGAAGCGAAGAGACTCTCCTGCGAGTCGCCGAACATGATGCATCACGTCTGGCACAGTGACGATAGCCTTCAGGGAACTGCCTGTACGGCGTCTTGAGCCGGGCCAACGTCTCTACCGGATACATCGAGCAGCACACGGGCCATGGTTCTTCTCGGGCGACGGCAACGGCCGGTTCGACCCTGCGACAACCGGAAGGGGAGCGTGCTATCTAGCCGAAGCCGCGCTCGGCGCATGGATTGAGACCTTCAGAACCTCGATGACTATTGCCGAGGATGACGTCTCTTCGCGTGTCCTTTCCTCGATCGAACTCGACCGGCCCTTCGAGCTAGCCGATCTGAGCCACAGACGAGCGCTCGCCGCCGGCGCGACTGCCGCGGTCATGTCAGGCGAGGACTACGATCCCTGCCACGCAACGGCCGACGGTCTGCAGGGAGTTCGTGACGGCATCCTGTGGCGAGTCCGCCACGACCTCGGCCAGCGCTTGCTCGGCGTGGCGCTCTTCGGGCCGGCCGGGGCTCAGCCTGACGGAGATTGGCCGCCGGCCGACACCGCGCCAATTGGCAGCGACCTCATCCGTGTGGCTGAAGACGAGTTCGGCTATCGGGTCGTGCCTACGACTTAACCGACTCGCCGAGAATGACCCGTGCGTTGTGGCGCGGGGTCTCGGTGATCGCGCGGCGGAAGATCCGCTCTGAGCGGGGCTTGGCGGGGCGGATCTGGTGGCGCTTGACCAGCTCGCGGAGGACGACGGCCATCTCGAACTGGGCGAAAGATGCGCCGAGGCAGCGGCGGACGCCGCCGCCGAAGGGAATCCAGGTGTAGGTGCCGGGCGGGTTGTCGAGGAAGCGCTCGGGGAGAAAGCGCTGGGGCTCGGGGTAGATCTCGGGGTTGCGGTGCGCGAGGTAGATGCAGGGCGCGACCGAGACGCCCGCCGGCAGCTCGTAGCCGCCGATCTCGACCGGCTCGGTGAGCTTGCGCAGGACCAGGGAGATGACCGGGCGCAGGCGCAGCGTCTCCTGGATCGTCGCGGTCAGGTACGCCTCGTGGCCATCCTCGACCTCGCTGCGCAGGCGATCCAGCTTCTCGGGGTGGCGGGAGAGACGCTCGACCGCCCAGGAGAGCGAGGTCGCCGTGGTCTCGTGGCCCGCGACCAACAACGTCAGCAGCTCGTCGCGCATCTCCTCGTCGCTCATCGGCGAGCCGTCCTCGTGACGGGCGCCGACGAGCAGCGAGAGGACGTCGTCGCGCTCCTCGAGGTCCTCGGCGCCGCGGCGCTCGGCGATCTCGCGATAGATCAGCTCGTTGACCCGGTCGATGCGGCGGCGGAAGGGGCGAAAACCGCGCACCCGCTCAGGTCCGATCAGCAATAGGGGAAGGAGGGCCGCAGGATTGGTCGTCAGGTCGAGGAACTCGCGCAGGGCCTCTCGCAGCGCGGCCAGCCTCTCGCCCTCCCGCACCCCGAAGACCGTGTCGAGGATGATCTCGAGCGTGAGCGCCTGCATCCGGGGTCGCAGCGCGTAGGGCTCGCCGCGCGGCCAGCTCTCGATCTCCCGGGCAGCGATCTCGGTCATCGCCTGCTCGTAGCCCTGCATCCTCTCTCCGTGGAAGGGGGGCAGCAGCAGCTTGCGCTGGCTCATGTGCGGCTTCTCGTCGAGGACGAGGACCGAGTTCCGGCCCAGCACCGTGGCGAGGATTTCATTGCCCTCGCCGGCATGGAAGACCTTGGGGTCGCCGGTGAAGACCTGCTTGATCGCCTCCGGGTCGGCGAGGATCACCCACGTCCCTTCGTAGGCGATGCGGATCGTGAACATGTCGCCGTAGCGGTCCTGGCAGGAGTAGAGGACGCGCCTCGCCTGTCGCGACCAGATCGCGGTCTGGATCGGCTTCGGCAGGGGCGGCCCCGGTGGCAGCCGTCGCTCGGGCGCCCGGATCGCCGGCCGCGGAGCGGGTGTTGTCGCTGCCTCCATCGTGCCTCTGCCAGAGGCTAGTGGTCAGGCAGCCCGGTCGTGTGAGATGCGTCTCGTATCCGGTACGGATCGATCTCCCGCCCCGCCGATACCGAAAGGTGACTCCCCGGCGGTCGTCCATCGCATAGCCTGCGCGACGCCGTGGCGCCTCCACAGCCTCCCCCCCGCGTGCAGCACTGGGTCGCCCGTCGCGCCTGCGGAATGCGGCCGCGCCTGCTGCGCAGGACCCTCGGGCCGCCGCCGAGGCTCGACGGGCAGGAGCTGGCGCCAGACATCCAGATGCTGCTGCGGCTGGCGGCGCTCGAAGGGGAGTTCTCGCTGGTCGAGGGGCGGACGGTCGAGCAGGCACGGGCGGAGAACCGGGCCGGAGTCCCGGTCGTCTGCGGACCACCGCTGCCGATGGCCCGGGTCGAGAACATGGCTATCCCGGGGCCGGCGGGCGAGATCCCGGGGCGGCTTTACGTCTCACCCGGTGCGCCACCGCCGCCCCAGCCCCTGCTCGTCTACTACCACGGCGGCGGCTGGGTGATCGGCGACCTGGAGACCCACGACGGGCTCTGCCGCTTCCTCGCCGAGCACAGCGGCTGCCGGGTGCTCTCGATCGACTACCGCCTCGCCCCCGAGCATCCGTTCCCGGCCCCGGTCGAAGACGCGGTCGCGGCCTTCGGCTGGGCCGCGGAGCACGCGGACGAGCTCGGCGCCGACCCGGCGCGGATCGCGGTCGGCGGCGACAGCGCCGGGGGCAACCTCGCGGCGGCGGTCTGCCTGCAGACGCGCGGCGGCGGGCCCCAGCCGGCGATGCAACTGCTCCTCTACCCCGTCACCGATGCGATTGGCGGCCAGGCCTCGCGCGACGTCTTCGCCGAGGGCTTCCTGCTCACCCGCAACGACATGGACTGGTTCGAGGGCCACTACATCCCCGACGGCTGCGATGAAAGCGACCCGCGGATCTCGATGATGCGGGCGCCCGACGTCTCCAACTTGCCTCCGGCCTACGTCGCCACCGCCGGCTTCGACCCGCTGCGCGACGAGGGCGAGATCTACGCGACGCGGATGCGCGAGGCGGGCGTGAAGGTCGCGCTGCACCGCCACCCGGGCCTGATCCATGGCTTCGCCAACCTGACGGCGATCTGCCCCAACGCCCGCACGTCGATGCTCGGGATCGCCGGCGCCCTCCGCATGGGCCTCAGCTAGCCCCTTCAGTCTCCCGGCCCCTTCCGGTGCGCCTTTCCCCCGATATACGGGGATAAGGCGCACCGGAACGGAAATCGGCCCGGGGGAAGGGGGCCGAGAGGGAGGGCGGATACCCCTGGGGGGTATGTAATACTGGGCGGCATGGACGCTCATGCGCATTCCCACGACCATGCCCACCATCACCACGAGATGCCGACCGAGGGGTCGGCGCTCACCGCGGTTGCGATCGCCGCGACCCTCCACTGCCTGACGGGGTGCGCGATCGGAGAGGTCGCCGGGATGACGATCGGGACGGCGCTCGGCTTCTCCAACCTCGGCACCGTCGCCCTCGCCGTCGCCCTCGCCTTCCTCTTTGGCTACACCCTGACCAGCATCCCCCTACTGCGCGCCGGCCTCGCGCTCTCGGCGGTGATCCCAATCGCGCTCGCCTCCGACACGTTCAGCATCGCGACGATGGAGATCGTCGACAACGTGATCATGGTTCTTGTCCCCGGGGCGATGGAGTCCGGGCTCGACAGCGTGCTCTTCTGGGGCAGTCTCTCCTTCTCCCTCGTCGTCGCCGGCGCCTTTGCTGTGCCGGTCAACCGTTGGCTGATCGCGCGGGGCAAGGGGCACACGGCCGTGCACGAGACCGGCATCCACGGCGGGCCCCCTGTCCGGGTCGTCGCCTACGCGGCGGTGGCGATGGGCGTCTTCGGCACTGCGGTGCTGCTGGTCGAGGCCCTCTCGTGACGGCCGAGCCGGTCACCCACGGCTACACCGAGGACCGCGACGCGGTGCTGAAGCGGCTGCGCCGGATCGAGGGCCAGGTGCGCGGCGTCGAGCGCATGGTCGAGGAGAACCGCTACTGCATCGACGTCGTCACCCAGGTGACGGCGATCCAGGCTGCTCTGGACAAGGTCGCGCTCGAGCTGCTCTCCGACCACGCCGCGCACTGCGTCGCCGGCGCCGAGGGCGACCGCCAGGAGCGGACCGAGGAGCTGATGGCGGCCGTGAAGCGCCTGCTCCGCCGCGGCTAGCGCCTACTCATATTGGAGTGAGTCGAGCACATCGAGGCGCGAGGCACGCCGGGCCGGGGCGATCGCCGCGAGAACGCCCGCAATCGCCGCGAAGACGAGCAGTGCGACCAGCGTGCCCACCGGATATGAGAGCTCGAACCCTTCGTCCTTCAACGGCTGGGCGATCAGGGCGGCGAAGATCACGCCCAGCACCATGCCGAGCAGAGCGCCGATCAGGGCCGTGATCACGGCCTCGTAGCGGATCATCGTCCGCACTTGGCGGCGCGACATGCCGATCGCCCGCAGCATCCCCAGCTCCCGCCTCCGCTCGTGGATCGAGAGTGCCAGCGTGTTGGCGATGCCGAACAGCGAGACGATCACGGCCAGCCCCAACAGGGCGTAGATCAGGCCGAGCAGCTGGTTGATCTGTTCTTCCTGGTTTTCCTTCAGCTCCTGCTGGTTGCGGACCTCGGCCACCGGGAAGGAGCGCTTCATCAGGGCCGCGAGGCTCGCCTGGACCCTGGCCGCATCGGCCCCGGGGGCCAGCTTGACGAAGTCGATCAGGTCGTCGCGCTGGTCGAACTGGCGCGCCATCAGACCCTGGGTAACGATCGCGCTGCCGAGCAGGCCGGCCTTGTCTTCGAACTCGCCGACCACCTCGAGCTCGGGCTTGGCACCGATCTGGGTGAGGAAACGGACCCGGTCGCCGAGGGCGAGGTCGTTGCCGTCGGCGAAGGACTTGTTGAGGATCGCCCCGCCGTCGGTAAGCCTGCGCAGGGTCTCCGGGCCCCCCTCGGTCCAGTCGATGCTGAGGACCGCGTCGGCGTTGCGGGAGAGAGAGGAGACGCGCGGCTTGCCACCGCCGCCGTCCAAAAGCTCCGCCTGGGCGGCTCGCAGGGAGGAGACCAGCTCGACCCCGCGCACCTGCGCGGCAGCGGGCGCCGTGCGCGGCGAGATCGGCGAGAAGCCGTCGCTGTTCTGGATCACCAGCTCGCCCTGGAAGCTCTCGTCGACCGCGGTCGCGATCGAGCTCTTGATCCCGGCGGCGAAGACGGTGACGAAGACGACCACGGCGAGGCCGATCATCAGCGCCGCGGCGGTGACGGCGGTGCGCGCCGGGTTGCGCTGGGTGTTCTCGCGGGCCAGCCTCCCGGTCAGGCGGCGCGCGATTTCCAGCGGCTTGCCGGCGACCGAGGCGAGCGGCCTGACCAGCCGCGGGCTGAACAGCGAGACGCCGAGGATCACGACCACGGCCCCGCCTCCCATCAGACCGGCCGCCGCCCCACCGTCGGCGCCGCCGAAGAGCCCGGCGAGGAGCATCGCCAGGCCGGCGACGCCGAGCAGCACCGCGGCGACGGCGGTCACCAAGCCGCGCCGGCGGCTGTGGGGCAGCTCGATCGCCAGCAGGGCGGCGATCGGCGGCACGCGGGTGGAGCGCAGCGCCGGGATGAAGGAGGAGACGAGGGTGACGCCGATGCCGATCAGCAGGGAGACGACGATCGTCCTGTCCTTGGTCACCAGCGCCGTGGTCGGCAGGTCGATCCCGATCGCGACGAAGAGCGCGTTGAGCCCGACCGCGATCCCGTAGCCGGCGAGGAGGCCGACCAGGGCACCCAGCAGGCCGATCGCCAGCGCCTCGATCACGACCGAGCTGAGAATCTGGCGGCGGCTGGCCCCGAGCGTGCGCAGCATCCCGAACTCCCTGATCCGCTGCGCGACCGTGATCGAGAAGGTGTTGAAGATGAGGAAGGCGCCGACGAAGAGGGCAACGAAGGCGAAGACGAGCAGCGCGATGCGCAGGAAGCCAATGTCTTCGCGGATCTGGTCGGAGTTGCGTTCCGCGTTCTGCTTCGCGGTCTCGACCAGGACCGAGGACGGCACGACGCGCTCGACGCGCTGCTTCAGCGTCGTTTCGGAGACCCCCTCGTCAGCGGCGATCGCGATCTGGTCGAACTCGCCGCGCTTGCCGGTTATCCGCTGCGCCTCCGGCAGGACGAGGCCGGCGATGCTGGCGCCACCCCACGACGCGTCGCCGAGCCTGGTCAGGCCGACGATGCGGTAGGCCGCGACCCGCTCGACCGAGGCGAGCTTGAGGGTGTCGCCGAGCCCCAGGCCCGCCTCTTCGGCGGCGTCCTGGTCGAGGGCGGCCTCGGAGGCGTCTCGAGGCAGCCGCCCCTCGGTGTAGGTCTGCGTTTCGAGCGGCTCGGGCAGGATCGAGGTGATGAACTTGGGAGCGAATTTGGACCCGATCTGCTCGTTCTCTTCGTCGAAGAAGCCGCCGGGGGTGAAGATCTGGCCGGCGGCCACGTCAACCCCGCGGACCCGCTCCACCCTGGGCAGCAGGCCGGCGCTGAAGCTGGGCACCTCGCCAGATTCCTGTCGCACCTCGTCCTTGGCCGAGATGACGACGTCGGTCTTCGCCAGCGAGTCTTCGAAGATTTCGTCGAAGGCGGCGAAGGTGGTGTCGGTGAGGATGTAGGTGCCGGCGACGAAGGCGACGCCGATCACCACCGCCAGCATCGTGGTCAGGGCACGGACCTTGCGGGCCCAAAGGCTCTTGAGGGCGAGGCTAGTCAATCGTCTTCATCAGCTCGATCACCTCGTCCGCGGAGCCGGGCACGCCGTCGTGGACGATGCGGCCGTCGCGGAGGGTGATCAGGCGGTCGGCGTGCGCGGCAGCGGCGGGATCGTGGGTGACCATGATCACCGTCTGGCCGAAGTCGTCGACCGCGTGGCGGAGCAGGCGCAGGACGTCGGAGCTCGCCTTCGAGTCGAGGTTACCGGTCGGCTCGTCGGCGAAGACCACCGTCGGCTTGGAGACGAGAGCACGGGCGACGGCGACGCGCTGCTGCTGGCCGCCGGAGAGCTCGGAGGGCCGGTGGGTGCGGCGGTCGCCGAGGCCGACGGTGTCGACCAGCTGGTCGAGCCAGGCCTGGTCGGGCTTGCGCCCGGCGATCGAGAGCGGCAGCACCAGGTTCTCCTCGGCGGTGAGGACCGGTAGGAGGTTGAAGAACTGGAAGACGAAGCCGAGCTTGTCGCGGCGCAGCTTGGTCAGCTCGGTGTCGTCGAGGTTGGTGATCTCCTGGCCGTCGAGGACGACGGTGCCGGCGGTCGGCTTGTCGAGTCCGGCGAGGATGTGCATCAGGGTCGACTTGCCCGAGCCCGACGGACCCATGATCGCGGTGAAGCGACCGCGGTCGAACGCCGTGCTGACATCGACCAGCGCGTCGACCGCCGCCGCGCCCTCGCCGAAACGACGGGATACGCCGCTGGCCTGCACCACCTGCCCGTTCGAGTTCTCCATGGCGCGCACCGTATCGAGACGGGAGGGCGGGAAGGCGGCGCGCTTGGCGAACAAATCGATTCTCAACATGCCCTAGATAGCCTGCCCTGCGTGGCGCTGGGGGACGACTTCGACGGGTTCCTGATCGACCTCGACGGGGTGGTCTGGATCGGGCGTGAGCCGGTGCCCGGCGCGCCGGAGACCCTGCGGGGGCTGATCGACGCCGGCAAGGAGATCGTCTTCGTCACCAACAACTCGGTGCGTCAACCGGCGGCCTACGCGGGATACCTCCGCGAGACCGGCATCCCGGTCGAGGACCACAGGGTCGTGACCGCCGGAGCGGCGACCGCGCAGCTGGCGGCCGAGCAGGTCGGGGCCGGCGGGACCGCGTTCGTGATCGGGGCGCCCGGGTTCAAGGAAACCGTCGCGGCCACCGGCCTCGACCTACTCGACGGCGAGGCCGCCCGGTCCGCCGACTCGGTGATCGTCTCGGGCCATCGCGAGTTCGACTACGCGGAGCTGCTCACCGCGACCTTCGCCCTGCGCGCCGGAGCGTCCCTCTTTGGAACAAGCCGCGACCCCACCCTGCCGATGCCAGGCGGCGCCTGGCCGGGAACCGGCGCGACCCTGGCCGCGATCGAGACGGCATCGGGGCGAACCGCCGAGATCGGCGGCAAGCCCGAGCGCCACCTCTTCGAGCAGGCGCGGGCGTTGATCGGCGGCGCCGAGCGGGTCGCGATGGTCGGCGACCGGATCGCCTCCGACATCGAGGGCGGACGGCGCGCCGGGCTGGCGACGATCCTCGTCCTCACCGGCGCCTGCTCGCGCGAGCAGGCCGAAGCAGCCGATCCGCCTCCGGACCACGTGCTCGCCGACCTCTCCGGGTTGCTGCGGTGAGCGCCGCGGCCGAGGAGACGCGACCGCTCGTCCCCCGCCCAGGGGTCGCCTTCGCCGGCGTCTTCGCCGTCACCTTCTGCGGGCTGTTCGCGGTCGGCGCGGTCCTGCCGGTGCTGCCCCGCTACGTCCACGGCCCGCTCGACGGGGGCAACATCGCGGTCGGGATCGTGATCGGCTCCTACGCGATCACGGGCCTGCTGCTGCGCCCCTTCGCCGGCCGGCTGGCCGACCACCGCGGCCGCAAGCCCACCGTCCTGCTCGGCTCGATCCTGGTCGCGCTCGGCGGCTTCATGTACCTGCTGCCGCTGGGAGTGCCGGGCCTGATCGCGTCACGGCTTGTGCTCGGCGCCGGTGAGGGGGCAGTGTTCACGGCCAGCTCGGCCTGGGTGGTCGACTTGGCGCCGCTCCCCCGGCGGGGCCGGCTGATCGGCCTCTACGGCCTCTCGGTCTGGGCGGGGCTCAGCATCGGGCCACTGGTCGGCGAGCTGCTCCTCAACGCCTCCGGCTACACGGTGGTCTGGCTCTTCGCGGGAGCGGTGCCGCTGCTCGGGGCGGTGATCGCCACCCGCCTGCCCGATCCGTTCCACCCCGTTCCACATCCCGAAGAGGAGCACCACTCGCTGATCGAGCGCGAGGCGATCCGCCCCGGGATCGCCCTCGCCCTCGCCTCGATCGGCTACGCCACCATCGCCGCCTTCGTCGTCCTTCACCTCGACGCACGGGGCGTCGGGCACGGCGCCACCGTCTTCGGCGCCTTCGCGACGATGGTCGTGCTGACGCGGCTCATCGGCGGCGACCTGCCCGACCGGGTCGGGGCCGTCCGGGTCGCCATCGTCGCCGCCTCGGTCGAGGCCATCGGCCTGGCCACGCTCGGGTTCGCCCAAAGCCTCCCGGTCGCACTGGCGGGTGCCCTCGCGATGGGGGCGGCCTTCTCGCTCCTCTACCCCTCGCTGTCGCTGATCGTGGTCAGCCGCACTTCCGAGACCAGGCGCGGCGCGGCACTCGGCACCTTCACCGCCTTCTTCGACGCCGGGATCGGCCTCGGCGCGCCCATCGCCGGCCTGATCGCCGCGCTCGTCAGCTACGAGGGGGCCTTCCTCGTCTCGGCCGCGATCGCCCTGGTCGCGGCCGCGACGATCGCCTTCGTGATCGCCCCCCGCAGCCGGGCGCTGCTGGCTACTCGCTAGCGCTGCGCGATCAGCAGCGACTGGGCGGCGCGGCCGATGCGGCCCCGCTGGTCGGAGAGCTCGGACTCTGCGGTGCCGATGCCGCTGGGTTGGGGACGGGTGACGGCGTCGACGCAGACCCACTCGCCCTCGGGCATGCGCTCGAAGTGGACGGTGAGGTCGACGTTGATGAAGACGTAGGAGCGCCAGTCGAGCACGGCGCTGATCCCGTTGCCGACATCGGCCGCGATCAGCGCCCGCTGCAACGGCGTCGGCTCCTCGCCGGCCACGAGCGGGTACCGCATCCGCATCCAGACCGTCGCCGGCCCCGGCTCCAGAAAAGCCCCGGCAACGGCCTTCCACTCCATCGCCGTGTGGTACCCGACGCTCTGGCCGGTGGCGAAGAACTCGGGTGTCCACCCTTCCTCCGGCCCCTGTGGTGCCGGCGAGCCGTCCACGACCCCCTCCGGCAGCTCGAGCTCGTTCCGGCGCAGCAGC
The DNA here is from genome assembly GCA_036525295.1 of Solirubrobacterales bacterium. Lineage (GTDB taxonomy): Bacteria > Actinomycetota > Thermoleophilia > Solirubrobacterales > 70-9 > VRUE01. The sequence goes on from DATDAQ010000103.1 coordinate 19,822, forward strand.
CAAGCGGTAGCCCGCATCAGCTCCCCACCCTCCCCCGACAGCGAAGCCTCGACCAACTGCACCCTCTTCCCCGGCCGCAACACCCGAGACTCGACCCGAACCTCCCCAATCGGCACCGGCCGCAGAATCTCGAGCACGACCCGCCCAACCTGAAACTCCTCGGACCCCACAAGCTCCTCGATCTCACGCCCGAGCAGCGCCGACGGCGGCCCAGCGTGCTGGGAACCCGGGTCCCACGGTCCTCGCGTCAGCTCACTGGCAACAAAGCTGTCGCCCCCGCTCCGCTCGTAGAAGCTCTCGTTCATCCCGCGGCATCGTAAGGGGCGGTGGGGCGCCTCTC
>DATDAQ010000104.1:0-15270 GCA_036525295.1 Solirubrobacterales bacterium
AACCTCCTGAAGCTCTACCGGCACTCCCTGGTGGCAGCGACAGCCTGATCGGGTCCCCCAGCCCCCTGCCGTTTTCGCCGAACACCGGATTACGTCGTCGTCGGCTCGAATCAGTTGGGGTTTGCGCGACAGCCTCACGCGGAAGCAGGAGCCCTGGGGTCGAGGACCTATACGTTGCCCAGGAGGTCTAACTGAGCAATCCATCTAGAAGATTGGAACCAACTAAAAAAGTCTCCGTGGAACCTGGTCCGGCTCAACGGCCTAATTGCGATGAGCACGGTAGGCTGCCCCCTCGATGCGATGGCTCCCAATCAGCGCAGCGCTCGTCCTCGCCATAGTGACTGCTGGCTGTGGTGGTGACGAGGGAGGAACGACCGCTCAAGGAGGGACGACCTCCCCTGGCGAAGAAAGCGACGAGAGCGCCATCACCCGGACTGCCGAGCAATGGGCTGAGGCTTACGCCACAAACGATCCGGCCTACTGCGAGTTCACGCCCAAGGGGGATGTGAACTTCTGTCGCAACGTCCTGGCCGGTGGAGAACCCACCGTCTACCAGACTGGTTATCTGAACGCCACGGTTGACCAGATCGAGCTCGATTCCTCGGATCAGGGCATCGTCACGCTGTCGAATGGGTGCAAGATCGAGGTGGCCGAAGAAGGGGGTGGCGACTGGCGAGTTTCGAACTCGGGCGGAGCGCTGGCTCGCGGCTGCGAGCAGGGGACTGGTAGGTAGGTGCGCGCCCGGACGAAGGCCGCTGAGTCGTCGTGGGCCGCGAACGAGGGGAAGCTAGAGCCGTGGGGGAAGATGCTCCCCAGATGAAGGAGTTGGCGATCATCCACTTCGACGGCGGCGGGCAGAGTCCCGGCCCGGTAGCGGCTGCCTGCATTGTCGAGTTGAGCGACGGCTCCGTCGTCCAGGACGTCAAGCGTTTCAACCAGGGAACCCACAACACCGCTGAGTGGCACGCGCTGATACTCGGCCTGCGTCTAGCGCGCAAGCACGGCGAGCGGCATGTGGTGGTCAAGGGCGACTCGACGCTCGTGGTGAAGCAAGTCAACCGCGAATGGAAAACGAAGAGTCCGGCGTTGCGGCCTCTGCGGACGCAGGCAGAGGGGCTGTTGGCGCAGTTCGAGAGCTCGCGCGTTGAGTGGATTCCGCGCAAGGAGAACTGGCGCGCCGACGAACTTGGGCGGGCCTAATGAGCCTCGGACCCCCGGTGGCCATTGGCGGCAACTAGCGCTTTGGACGAAAAGCAGCGGGCGCCTTTCACGCGGAGGCGAGCCAACCGCAAGCCGCTCGCCTCTGGAAATACGTCCCGGTCCGCGGGCGGGCTCTCCACATCGGGGAGAGCCTCTAGCGCGGCACTCAGTGGGGCGTATTCGAGCCCAACGCCTAGCAACTCTGGGAGCCGGTCCCGCCAAGTGCGATGCGGAGATGACCCCGCCGAACGCTATCGACTGTGGCGTCGCGAACGTCGTGTTGGCTTCACGCCGCTGAAGCCAGCCGAGTTCGTTGTCTTCCGGATCGTCCCGCAGCAAGCCGCTGTTGTACCTCTGGTGACGACGCTCGGGCCACTCCTCAACAGATGTTGCCGATGGTCGTAAGAACCGCGCCGACGACGAACAGCCCAGTGCCGGTCCACTGAAACGCGAGCGAAGACTTGAGGGCTTCCTTACGCTCTTCCTCGGCCTGTTGGCGTTCCTGCCCTACCTGTGCCCCTAGCTCGTCCAACTTCTGTCGGACCTCCCGTATCTCGCCTCGGAGTTTCCGGCGTTCCTGCGTCACCTCTTTCTCGAGGCGCTCAAGGTTCTTCTCCAAGGCTTCGACACGATCCTCCATCGAGCCTTCGATTCGGTATCGGGCGGTGAGCTCTGCCGAAACGGTGCCTCCACCGGCGATGGCCGCTCCCATCTCAACTGTCTCGGACACACCAAATCGCTGGCGAACCCAGACGCGCAGCTTCGTCCATGCCTTGGGCGCGCCGAATTCTCGACGCTGGACGCGGGCCAGCTCCCATGCGACGACGAAGAAGCCCAACACCTCAAGGCTGCCGCCTACGATGTTGAGCGCGGTGCAACTCACGCGGGCCAAGGTAGACTGAGCACCGGACCCGCTCATAGACTCGACGGCGTGAAGTCGACAGCAGTCATAGCCGGGAAGCTTTGTCACATGTTGGTGCGGACTTGACCTGCTGACTGGGGTTTTGACCTTCGCTTCAGGTGCGGTTGACTGAAACCGCTCCTGCATCGCGCGAACAGGGGCAGCTAACCGGATACCCCATTTAGCTGAAAGGATTCGTTGGCATGGAGGAGGGTCTGCCGCGCGAGGTCTCTAAGCCGTGGGGGAGCGAGTTGTGGTTCGCGCAAACCGACAGATACGCCGGGAAGATCCTTCGGGTCCGGGCCGGCTGCCGCCTCTCCATCCAGTTCCATGAGGAAAAGGACGAGACCTCATACGTCCTGTCGGGCCGGGTGGTCGTCTCCCAAGGCGATTCTGCCGACCGGCTGACCGCCAGGGAGCTTGGACCCGGCGAGTCGTGGCGCAATCAGCCAGGAATCGTCCATACGCTCGAAGCGGTCGAGGACGCCGAGATCATCGAGGTCTCGACGCCGCAGCTTGAGGACGTTGTCCGCTTGGAGGACAGATACGGGCGCGTGCCGCCCGTCGATCAGCGCCAGACCTAGTGGGTGGAAAGCTCGGGCTTCAGGATGTGAGTGCTTCCGTCGGCCGAGACGAGCACGACGGACAGGCCTTGATCGGCGGCGCGCTCGATCGCGTGGCCGGCTCCAGGCTCGTCGGCGTCAATGAAGGCGGCCTTCTCGGGGTAGGGCGAGCGACCCTCAATGGCGAGGTCGAGCGCTTCGTCCATCACCTTCGCGGCGGGAGATTGTGAGTCGTTAGTCACTGGCGTCGCCATCCTTCAATCATCTCGCGGTAGCCGCCCTTGATCTCTGCGATCGCGGCCCGCATTCCGTCTCCAAGGGTACCGCGCTGCAAGGGCGTTCCCGACTGCTTGCCCGCGCTGCGGGTGTAGCGGTGCATCTCGTTGTGGCCGTGGGCGCCGTCATAGAGGCGAATCGTCTCCGTTCTCCCTTCGATCTCGTAGAGCAGCATGACCGCGTAGTCGGTGACTTCCTTGCCGTCCGTCGTGAACTCGACGCGGAGGATCGCCCAGAGGAGGTAATCCAGAGGAAGTTCGTATGCCCCGCTCATCGACCTCGGACGCTATCCAGGGCTTCGGCGCTTCGCTCGGCCAGGAACTCGTCGAGCTGGTTGCGGGCGCGCTCCAGCTCACCCGGCAGCATGTGGGTGTAGCGCTCCAGCGTGATCCGCGCGGCGCCGGGCTGATACTCCGGCGTCTTGTGCCCCATGATCTGCGATGCGACCTTGGGCGAGACTCCGGCGTGGTCGAGCCAGGTGGCTGCGGTGTGACGAGCCTCGTGGAGCGCGATCGGCTCAAGGTCGAGTTCACGCCATCGCCGATGGGCGCGCGCTTGGAGAGAGTCGAGAGAGACCATCCCCGAGCGCGACTTCTTGCGTGGCGGACAGACCTTTCCCTTCTTCGGTCGACCCTGGGCGATCCACTCCTCGCGCAGGATCGTCCGCAGCGGCGCGACAAAGGGGACAACCCGCCAAGAGCCGCCCGGCTTGCGGCCCTCCTCGTCAGCGGCCAGCTCGCCCGCATCGGTCTCGAAGTCGATCTCCTCCCAATCGAGGATGCGGATCTCCTGACTGCGAGCCGTCCCGTAGCCGGCGAGGGCGAAGGGAACCGAGTCGCGCAGCGCCTCGCGCGGGTCGCGCGACTTTCCTTCCGCGCGTTCCTTCGGAGTCGTCTCGTACAGGGCCGCCAGGAGCCGGACAAACTCCGCAGGGGTGGCGACTCGATCACGCGGCTTTGCCGTGCTGGCCGGCAACCTGACGTGTTGGGCTGGGTCATGGTCCGCGAGTTCTCGATCCTGTGCGAAGCGGTAGAGGGCGCGAAGTGAATTGACGATCCCTCGGACACGCGAGCTGGAGAGGCGCTTGTTGAGTTCGTCGACGAGCCCCTGCACATCGCCCCGCTTCACTTTTCCGAGTCGGCGCCGGGCCAGCTCGTCGGGGATCTGCGCCAGGGCCGACTCCAGGCTGTCGGCTGAGCGGCGCCGATAGCGGCGGCCGTGCTTGTTGAGCGCGACGCCATCGCGGGCCGCTTTGATGAATCTGGTCCGCACCTCGTCGAGGCGGATTCCGGCTTCGTGGGGAACTTTGCCCTTGCGCACCGCCTCACGGAGATCGGCACGAGCATCGCGGGCTTCGGTGGCGCCCGAAAACCGCGGGGTCTTTCGCTGGCGGCGCTCGCCGCGATCCCAAACGGTCCCGTAGTAGGACGGTGTGCAGGAGCAGGGCTTCCCTTCGCCGACCCGGCAAGTGCTCCGGTGGCGGGCAAACACACCCTGGTAGCGCGTCTTGGTGTCAAATCCAGCCATCAGCCGATCACCGCCGACTGGCGGGCTCGCATGCCTCGTGGTCGGACCAGCGCTGCAAGTCCCTGGGTCGGTAGAGGCGAAGCTGCCCCGAATAGACACAGCGCATGTAGGGCTGGACGTGGCGCTGGAAGTGGCTGAGGCTCATGCCGAGCGCTTCGGCCGCCTCGCGGCGAGTCAGCAGGAAGCGCCGCGGCATGGCGTCCTCCTGCTCGTGGTTGGCTGGTGTCGACTCTGCTCACGTCTTGTCTCCTCTCCTCGAGGACGCTGGCCCGGTTTCTCTCCGCCACTCCTCCGCGCCGGGATGGGCACGGACGAGTGAGGAGATGACAGTGAGAAAAGTGCGCGCAGCCCACGATTGGGCCCCCAGCGCCAGGCGCGGAAAATGGGCGGGGAGGAACCGGGCCTGCCGCCGAGCGCCAGCGAGGTGTCCCTGAAGCCCGCCATCGCTCACAGCCCCGGTGGGTGCCGCATCTCGAATCCGGCCAGGTAGGAGGCGGAGAACTTGTCTTCGCCGATCCAACCCGGACCCTTGCCGGGGGCGACGATCCCCGAAGTGCCCCAATAACGCTCGCCCGACGGCGTCACTCCCGCCGAGAAACGGATGAAGGTGTGGGCGTCTTCGCCGTAGGGCTTGACGAAGATCGTCACCCACTGTCCCGGTCCTGGTTCGCCCCAGCGGACCAGCCGCGTCGTGTCCATCGTCGGGTTGCCGAAGCCACCGACCTGGAGCAGGTGACTGACGGCGCTCGAACAGTCGAAGGGGCCGTTGGCGGGAGTCGGCGAGACTCCGTGGGAGCCGCCCCAGACGTACTCCGAGGTCGGGCGGAGGGCGCCGAGGCGGGCAGCCTCGGAGACCATCCGTGCGACGGTCTCGTTGGGCGCGCTCGCCGCCGCGGCGCAGCCGCCGCCGCTCGACGTCTCGACCGTGCCGTTACCGGCGAAACGATGCGCGTGCGCCAGGACCTCGGCGACGTACCACTCGGCGTGGTTGTAGCTGTAGATCGCGCCGTGCCAGTCCCCCGGAGCCCCAGACGTGCGCAGGAGGCGGGCGGCGGCGAAGATCGCGTCCCAGGGGTTGTAGGGGTCCTTGGTGCCGTCGCCGTTGCCGTCGACGCCGAAGGCTTCCCAGCTCGACGGTAGGAACTGCATCCAGCCTTCGGCTTCCGCCGAGGAGACCCCGAGATTGGTGCCGAAGCCGGTCTCGACCCAATTGATCCCGGCGAGGATCGACGGCCCTTCCTCCCCCAGCCCGTACTTCGCCGCCGCCTGCTCGTAGATCGGGACCAGGCGCTTCGGCACCTTCGAGTTGAGCGCGCCGACGGCTTCGCCGCCGCCGCAGCTCGGCGAGGCGCCAAACATCCCCGTGACCGCGAGCAGGACGCCGATCAGAGCCGCGAGCAACCCGAGCGGCAAGCCGAGCAGTAGCTTCGGCGCGCGGGGAGCGAGGAGTGAGCCGGCCTCCACGGCACCCTCAGCTCGGCGGTGAGATGGCGACGACCCGCCAGCGCGAGCCCTGTTTGCGAACGAGGAAGCTGACCGCGAAGGGCGGCGAGCGACCGTCGCCGATCTTGACCACGCCGGCCAGCGCGGCGCCGCGCGGCCGCAGGGTCACGGCGAGAGCACGAGGGTGAAGGCCGCGCCGAGCGGGCGGCACCCTCGACGCCGCCGCCAGGAGGTCGCGGCGGAGAGCATTGGTGGCGCCCGACAACCTGGGAGGGCGTCGCCAATAGATACTGCGGGCGTAGGCGGAGGCGAAACGACGGGCGACGCGGACGGCGGGCGCGAGCTGCCCGGCAGCGACCGGGCCGCCGCGCGTGCCGCTCAGAAGTGACGAGCCGCCCTGGGTGTTGGTGTCACCCGAGGAGCAGCCGACGAGGACAACGGCGAGGAGCACCAGCCCGAGCGACGCCCCGGCGCGGCGACGGCGCGGCGAGATGTGACAGGCAGAGTGCATCCGCCCCTGCTGTCCAGCAGCAGGCGGGTTTGCATCGTTTCGAGCCCCGGCCGATGCAAATGGCTTCCTCGTTGGACATATCGGGTAGCAGCCAGAGCGCGATACCTAAACTTGAGATGAGCGTTTGGCTGCCTCGTCGTAAACATCGAAGTCCCTGAGGTGTCGATGTACGGACGCAAGGCCAACAGTGAGTTGAAGCAGTCCGAACTGGACGAGGCCCGATGGGGCTTCATTCAGTTTCTTCGGCGTAAGCGTTTTTCACCTCAGTTCATCGCCAGCCACGGCGACGACCTGTTTGCGACGGCGGCGCTCGAATACAGCCGCAAGGTCGCCGAGGGCGAGGAGATAGACAGCCCGGCGGGCTGGCTCATCACCTGTGCCTGGCGGCGGACCAAGAGCCTGCTGGAAGCAGAAGGCCGCTCGCCTCACATCGTCTCGACCGACAAGGCCGAGGCGATCGAGGACGAGTTGGGCCGAAGTCCCGAGGACGTGACCCTCGATGAGGATCGGCTGCGAAAGGTGCAGGAGGCGGTCGACCAGCTCTCGGTCGAGGAGAGGCAGCTACTTGAGCTCGCCTACTTCGAGGGAATGGCGGTGCGCGAAGCGGCCCGCCAGCTTCACTGGCACCCCTCGAAGGCACAGCGCTGCCATGAGGCGGCGCGCGAGCACCTACACCAGCTTCTCGGCGTCGACAGCCTCGACGAGCTGGAGATCATCGTCGGTCTCGCCGCCTACATCTCACTGGCAGAAAAGGCCTCCGCTCCACACCTCCCGGCTGGCGTCGAGGCTGTCGCCGAGACGGTCAGCCGGGGATTCGAGCACGGCTGGGCGCGGGCGCAGGATCTCGCTCGCCGCTTTCCCTTCAGCGGTGGCGCCGAGCCATCGGCGACCGCCGCGCTCGGCGGGGGCGCCGGACGAGCGGCCGGTGTCTGTGCCACCGCTGCGCTCGCCTGCCTTGCGAGCGGAGTGGTCGGTCCTGGCGTCGGCGGCCTGATCGACGGCGGGAGTGCGCCCGCGCCCAAGCAGCGCAAAGTGGCCGACACGCCGCGCGTCGCTCCCCTGACGCCGAGGAGCAACCCCGCGCTTTCGCCACCGTCTGAACCGAAGCCATCGAGCCCGACCAACAGCAAGCAGGGCGCAGGCGGCAGCGCCGCCGCGAGCGCGGAGCGCACGAAGCGAGCAACCGAGGCCGTCCAGTCGCAGTCGCTGGAGTCGGCCGCGGGAGGCTCCGAACTGAGCAGCGCCCCGGTCGAATCGGCGCCGGTCGCCGAATCGAGCCCCACTTCTGAATCGAGCGCGAGCAGCTCCAGCTCGACCCCCACTCAAGTCGCAAACCAGCAGTTCGGACCCTGAGAGGCGAGTGATGAGAGACACGATCCGACAACTGACCAACGTGCTCCGGTTGCTGCCCGTCGCCCTCTTGGCGGCGCTCTTTCTCCTCCCGTCGACCGCCCAAGCCGGCAGCTACATCGTCGCTCAGTGCTCGCCCGGGGTCTACACCGGCGCCGACGACGCGGGCTTCACCGCCTCGACCACTCATTACACGCCGCGCGTCGACTGCTCGCCGTCCTCGCCGGGGCTCCAGATCACCCATACCCTCGCAGGCGGTGAAACGGGAACCGTGCAGGGCGGCTTCGGCGCTTGGGTGTGGACGGCGCCCGCGGGCACCTACATCACCGGCGGATCGACGTTCAGCCGCCTGGCGACTGAATCCGGCCAGCACGGCTACCTCGCGGTCTCCCCCGACAGCGGCGGCGGCCTCTCCTACGAGAACCAGAACGACGACCAGGGCCACGAGGCCGGCATACCGGCCGGCAACTGGCGCTTCCTGGTCGCCCGCCTGGAGTGCACGCAGCCAAACAGCGGGAACCGCTGCGTCGGTGTCGCCGGAGGGGCGCACACTTACGTCAAGCAGGTCCGTATCCAGCTCACCGACGTCGTGTCTCCGACCATCTCGATCGGCGGCTCGATGTTCTCTGGGGCGGAACTGCGCGGCCCGCAGACGATCTCGGTCTCGGCCGCGGACCAGGGCGCCGGGCTGCGGTCGATCCAGGTCGTGGTCAACGGCCAAGGGGCGACCGGCGATGACCTCTCGGCGGCCTGCAACCCGCTGCCGGGCAACATGACCTCGCGCCTCTCACCCTGCCCGCCGAGCTTCGGCAAGACCTACACGCTCGACACGGCGAAGGCGCCGTTTCGAGAGGGCGTCAACTCGATCTCGGTCTGCGCCTACGACTACGCGCAGACGGGGACGCCCAACGCTGCCTGCGAATCGAAGGAAGTCCTCATCAACAACCTCTGCCCTGGCTCGACCGTCGGCGGCGGCAACACGATCGCCGCAGGCTTCGCGGGCAATCACAAGGGCGTGCGGACCCTGGCGTTCCGTCGCCGCGCCCTGATTCGCGGCCGCCTCCGCGACCCAGCGGGCAACCCGGTCGCCAACGCCCAGGTCTGCCTCCAGGGCCACACCAATCTCCCCGGCCGTCCCTTCCACCTGATCGGCACCGCAACGACGAACGAAAACGGTGGCTGGACGTTCAAGCTGCGCCGGGGCCCGTCGCGGGCCTTCCGGGTCGCCTACCGCTTCGGCGCGTTCCAGACCTCCACTGACCTGACCCTCCACATGCGGACGCGGGTGACGCTCCACCTGAGCCGCCACCGCACCCGCGTCCACAAACGGATCTATTTCTCCGGGGAGATCGCCGGGCCTAGCTGTGCCTCGCGCGTCGTCGTCATGCGCGGGACGGTGCCTGGCGCGAAGCGGCGGTTTCTCGTTCGGCGCGCGAAGACCGACGCGCTCTGTCACTACCGCGCCGCCTACGCCTTCTCCCCGGTGCCGAGGACTACGAGATTCGTTTTCAACGCCGTCGTGCCAGAACAGAACGGGTATCCCTACGTGCGAGGGCACTCCGTACCTCGCTACATCCGAGTGAGGCGGTAATCACCACATACTCGGGTCGAACAAGGAGGACACGCCATGAAGATCAAGCCCCGCCGCCGCTCGGCCGCCGTGATCGTGGTCGCAATCGTCATGCTCGTGCTGGGTGGAAGCGCGTTCGCGCAGTCGGGTCCGACCGCAACTCGCTCCGCGCACCACGGCAAGATCAAGTACCGCTTCGGCAAGATCGTCGACACCGACACCACCGCTAACGACGGGCAGTTCAACTACGCCCACGGCCACGCCAACTGCAAGCGCGGAGAGCGGCTGATCTCCGGCGGCCTGCGGTGGAACCACGGCAGCATTACGGCGATCGTCGGCCACTTCCAGACGGTGGCATCCGGCCCGATCAAGCGGGAATGGGTAGTGACGGCAAGCTCCGACATGGGCGGCGCCGCACGCGCCGATTTCGTCGTCGTCGCCACTTGCGAAATCAGGTAGCGACCTTTGCCTAGCCCTGTTCCGGGGGCTCCCACCAAGGTCGCTAGCGTTGCCCGGATGCACGATGTGTGGCTACCGGAACTCAACCCCCTTATGTCACCGCTCCTGCGAGAGGCACTCGATGATCGCTTTTTCCGCATATGGACCTACATGGACGATGGTCCCTACGCCTTGCACCAGGAGGTCAAGGACGAAATCGAGTCTCTGATCGCCGAGATCGTCGAGCGCAACGGGGCGGACCTTCTCGTTGAGCTGGCGCTTAACGACGGGCCGTTGGTGCGCGGGTCAACGATGCGAGGGCCCCAGCCGTTCGATGCGCAGCGCGATGGCGCAAGAGTCGCCGCGTGGCGGCAGTTGGAGCTCCTAGTCCAGCGGGCGCGGCAAGAACTTGCGACTCGGGCGGTCCATGACCCTTCGATCTCCGATCGGACCTATGCGATTGTCCCCGGCCTCTTTGGGGCACTGGACAAGCGGTTCCTCCTGCCGCTGAGCCCCGAGAACGTCGATGACAAATTCAGTAGCGACCCACTGGTCCTGTTCGGAGACCACGCCCTTTTCGCGCACCCGTTTCTTCGCCCGAACCGGGAGCTCGTTGCGGACCTCATGGCGCTAGTACTCGATGAGACCCTAGATGTCCGTATCGCTGTCGATCCTGATGCTGTCGTCCCACGCGCCACCCGCCCGCACTATGGGCTGTTCGACTACTGGTTCGGCGTCCGTGTCGATCAAGCCACCCTTGACGACCCACAAACACTCGGGCGAACCCGCCACGAGCGTCGCGTGGATCGACACGACCTGGAGACCCTGCCCCTGCTGGCAATCGACGTTAGCTGGTCCGTTCAAGACGATCTCAAAGTTCTAGAGATCACTGAGACCGTGCCTGCCGACACCCACGAAGCCCGAGGTGGCTTGATCTTTAACCGCTATCTGCACGCAATCCGCGACTGGCGCCGGCGACGCTGGATACATGTTGACGGCGCCGTAAAGGCACACCGAGCGGCGGACTACAAAGCAACCCGCCACGACCCGTCGGCAACCAAGGGAGCGGTCGTCGCCTATCGAAAGCTATGGCGTATTGATGGCCACGTCTCCGACGAGGATTGGGGCCGGCTCTTGGGGCACCACTTTCGTGAAAACGAGCTCGTCATTGAGTACTTCGGGTCAATACTCGATGAGCGACCGGGAGCGGGAGTTATGACGTAGCGCGAACAAAGACTGCCCGGTCATGGCCAATTTCGGCCGAGGCCGATGCAAGCGAGGGCCGCGCTGGACAGCGGAAGTGCAGAGGCACTTCTAGCCAAAGGAGTCCATCGTGGTCCTCGCACTTTTCGTCAAGTTCCAGCTCGCCGCCGTCAGCATCAAACCGAACCCGAGTGGGGGACCGGGGACGCCGGCGCTGGAAAAACTCGTCAACTGGCTCGCCGCCGTGGTCCTGCTCGGCTGTGCCGCGGGGCTGCTGATCGGCGCCGCACAGTGGGCGCTCGGCAGCAAGTCCAACAACTTCAGCCACGCCTCTGACGGCAAGCAGAAGGTCCTCTACTCGCTGATCGCGGCCTTCGTCGTCGGTGCCGGGGCGGCCCTGATCAACTTCTTCTACACCTCCGGCTCAGCGGTCAAGTGATGCGCTCGCCCACCGAAGGCTCAGTGCCGGGGCGGCGGCGTCTCGCCCTCGCCTGCATCGCCACGCTGCTCGTCGGCCTCCTGCTCGGCCACTCCCTCTCCCCCACCAATGGCGGCGACCGCGCCGCAACACCAGCCAAAGCCGGTGCGGCGCGGTCGCTCGCAGGCGTCCCGGTTTCCTTCCCCGATTCGCCTCGCGGCGCAGCTCAGGCCGTCGCCGCCTACCAGCGGGCCTTCGCCACCCCGGCCGTCTTGCGACCCGGCGTCCTGCGGGAACGGATCGAAGCGGTGGCGACGCCCGACTACGCAGCGACGATGCTGGCGGCCAACTCGCCCGGCGCCGAGCGCCTGGCGGCAGGGCCGATCGGCGCGGGGGTCCGTCGCGGAGTGCAGACGCTCTACTCGGCGATCCCGATTGGCTACCGGGTCGAGGCCTTTGAGACCGATCGCGCCCGCGTCCTGACCTGGGGCTTCACCTTGCTCGGCAACGCCGAAGCGGTGGAACCGGCCGCCTACTTCGGTCTGACGCACACCGAGCTCGTCTGGATGGAAGGCCGCTGGCGGATCGCCGAAACGCGGGGCGGCTTCGGGCCGACGCCAAAGCTGGCGACGAAGCCGGGTCCGCTCGGCGCCTACGGCGTGATCGACCTGGCGCGGGGGCTTGAGAGCTATGAGCTGGCTCCCTAGATGCCTGGCGACGGCCCTCCTCGCTGGCCTGCTGGCGACGTTAATCGTCGTCGCGCAGCCCTCGCCTTCGCCCGCCAGGGCCAACCCGATCTGCGACGTTGGCAGCGCCCCGGCGGGGGTCGTCACCGGAGGCGTCGGCGCGATCACCGGCGGTCTCGTCGGCGGCGGGAACCCGGTCGGTGACGCCTGCAACGCGGTCAGCGATGAGGTGACTGGCGCCGTCACCGCCCCGATCAGCGATGCCCTCAAGGGTGTCGGCAACCGGATCTTCGAGCAGATCACCACCTGGGTCGCCGACGGCGCGAGCTGGCTGATCGGGCAGGTCGTCAAGGGCATCGACGAGACGACGACGCCGCAGTTGACGACCAAGGGCTTCCTCTTGCAGTACGGGCGCATGGCGCAGATCGCGGCCTTGATGGGGCTGGCGATGCTGCTGCTCGCGGTGCTGGAGGGCTTGGCGCAGGGCAACGCCGGGCTGCTGGCTCGCGTCGTCCTGGTCAACCTGCCGCTCGCCTTCATCGCGACGAGCGTCGCCTACGCGGTGGTGCAGCTGCTCTTGGTCGCCACGGATGGCATGTGCCACGCGATCGCCAGCGCCAGCCACGACAACAGCGAGCAGTTCTTCAAGGGCGCGATCACCGGCCTTGGCGAAGCGGGCGGCAGCGCGGGCAAGGAGGTGGGTGGCGCCGGGGGCACCAACCCGAGTGGAGCGACGGCCGGAGAGGCGGCGGGAAGCGTCGGCGTCCCCTTGTTCGTCACCTTCCTCGCCGCGATCATCGGCGCGTTCGCCGCCTTCCTCGTGTGGCTGGAGCTGCTGATGCGCGACGCGGCGGTCTACGTCGTCGCGCTGTTCATGCCGTTGGCCCTGGCGGCGTCGATCTGGCCGCGCTGGACCGGCGCCCTGCGCCGCACCGGCGAGCTGCTCGTGGTCGTGATCGGCTCGAAGTTCGTCATCGTCTCGATCATCTCGCTGGCCGCCAGCCTGGTCGCCGAGACCGATGGGCGAGTCGAGCACATCCTCGCCGCCTCGGCGCTAATGCTGCTCGCCTGCTTTGCCCCGTTCGTCTTGCTCAAGCTGGTGCCGTTCGCCGAGGGGGCGATGACCGCAGCCTACGGTCGGCGCTCAGCCGCAGGCGGAGCGGTGAGCGGGGTGCAAATCGCCAGCGACGTGCAGATCCTCCGCAACATGGCGCGCTCCAACTGGGGCGAGTCGGGCGCGACGCTCTGGAACGCCGGCGAGAAAGGTGGCGGCAGTGCCGGACCCGAGCCCAGCGGCCCGCGCGGCGGCGGTGGGCCGGGTGTGGGATCGGGGGGCGGTGGTGGCGCGGCCGGGGGCGCAGCGGGCGGCGAGGCGGCTGCTGGCGGAGCGGCAGCGGGAGCTGGTGCGGCGGCAGCGGTCCCCGCTGCGGCGGTGCGCGGCACCCAGGCCGCCGCCCAACGGCTACAGGGAACCGCGGTCGCGCAGGAGACGGGCAGCTCTGCGGGCGCGAGCGCCGCGCCGGCCGACGAGGCGACCGAGGCGCGCGGTGCCCCGCCGCGTGAGGCGGACGGCGGCGGCGCGCCGAGCGCTGGGGAGAAACCGCCGCGACCGGCACCCGAACCGCCCGGCGCGAAGCCCGAGAAGGGATCGAAGTCTTGAGCGCGCGGCGCTATCGCTTCGGTCCCCTCGAGCAGCGCGCCGTGGTCGGCCCGCTGCGGGCGGGCCAGGTGGTGATCGTCGCCGCCGGTGCCCTGATCGGACTGGGATCGCTGTATGCGATGCGAAGCGTCGTCGGCTTGATCGTGGGGGTGCTGGCGCTGTGCATCGCGGTCGCCGCGATCTGCGTGCCCTTCGAGGGCCGCACGGCGGAGGAGTGGGCGCCGGTTGTGGGGCGCTGGGCGCGACGGCGCCGACGCGCCGAACGCGGCCACCGCTCGACCGCGCCAACCGGGGGCACTCGCCTCGGCGACGAGGGTGAGGCGGAGCACGAGGCCTCGCTGCCACCGGAGCTGGCGGGGGTTGAGCTGCTCGTCGTGCCCTACGGCTCCGAGCAGGTCGGCGTTATCGAGGACCGCCGCGAGGGAACCTTCACCGCCGCCTTGGCGGTACGAGCGGGAGCCTTTGCGATGCGCGACGGCGCTGAGCAGGAGCGAGCGCTCGACGCCTGGGGAGCGGTGCTGGCGAGCTGCGCCCGCGACGGCAGCCCGATCCGTCGCCTCCAGTGGCTTGAGCAGACGGTACCCGGCCAGGGCGACGAGCTGGCGGCCCACTTCCAGGCCCAGCGCGACCGCGCTGTGCCGCTCGACTCCGAGGTGGTCCGCTCCTACATCGAGCTGGTCGAGTCGGCCGCACCACAGACGACCGAGCACGAGGTCCTGATCGCCTTGCAGATAGACCAACGGCGCGGTGCCCGAGAGCTGCGCCGCCTCGGCGGCGGCGTCGAGGCGGCCTGCGAGCTGTTGCTGCGCGAGGCCGAGAGCCTCGCCGAGCGGCTGACGATCGCCGAGGTCTCGGTCTCGGGCCTTCTACGCCCGCGCCAGTATGCGGCGCTGATCCGCGACGCCTTCGACCCGTTCGGCCGCCAGGCGCGCACCCGCGCGACCCTGGGGCAGGACGGGCGCGAGGGGGTCGAGCCGGCGCTGATGGGTCCGCTCGCCGACGAGACGAGCTGGTCCACCTATCGCTCGGACTCCGCCTTTCACGCGACCTACTGGATCGCCTCCTGGCCGCGCTCAGACGTAGGCCCGATGTTCATGGCGCCGCTCCTGATGCAGACGAGCGCCCTGCGGACGGTGGCGGTGACGATCGAGCCGGTCCCCTACTCGCTGGCGATGCGCCGCGCCGAGGCGGCGCAGACCGCCGAGGTCGCGGAGGAAATCAACCGCAACCGCCAGGGCTTCATGTCCACGGCGCGAATCCGCCGCCGCCAGCAGGCCGCCTCGCGCCGCGAGGAGGAGCTGGCCGACGGGCACGCGGAGATGCGCTGGGCGGGCTACGTGCGGACCTCGGCGCGCTCGCCGGAAGAGCTGGAGCGAGCCGAGTCAGAGGTCGAGCACGCAGCGCAGCTCGCCCGCCTCGGCCTGCAACGCCTCTACGGCGAGCAGGACACCGGCTTTCCCTTCACCCTGCCGCTCTGTCGGGGGCTGCGATGAGGCGGCGGCCGGGAGAGCGGCCCGGCCACGG
>DATDAQ010000105.1:0-3473 GCA_036525295.1 Solirubrobacterales bacterium
CCATCCCGGGCATTCTCGCCGGCTGCGGGATCCTCTCCGTGCTGACGACGACGGCGATCGTCGTCTCCCTGATCGGGCCGACGGTCGGCTTCTTCGAGATCGTCCCGATCGACGAGTTTCTCTTCGGCACCAAGTGGGCGCCGCAGTTCGAGCCACCCAGCTTCGGCGTGCTGGCGATCGTCGCCGGCACGCTCAACGTGACCCTCTGGGGAATGCTCTTCGCAATCCCGATCGGGCTCGGCGCGGCGATCTACCTCAGCGAGTACGCCCGCCCGCGCGTCCGCAAGACCGTGAAGCCGGTGCTGGAGATCCTCGCCGGCATCCCCACGGTGGCGATCGGCTTCTTCGCCGCCAGCTTCATCCTGCCCGAGATCATCGTGCCACTCTGGCCCGGCGAGTTCCTCGGCGGCGCCGAAGGCAAGCCCTTCATGGCGCTGGCCGGCGGCCTCGGCATCGGCCTGATGATCGTGCCGATCATCGCCTCGATCTCCGAGGACGCGATGTCGGCGGTGCCGGGTGGCCTGCGCGAAGGCGCCTACGCGATGGGCGCGACGAAGATGAAGGTGGCGACGCGGGTGGTCTTCCCGGCGGCGCTCTCGGGAATCGTCGCCTCGATCGTGCTGGCGACCTCACGCGCCGTCGGCGAGACGATGATCGTCCTCCTCGCCGCCGGCTCAACCCCAAACTTCACCTTCAACCCAGTCGAGTCGGTTCAGACGATGACCGCCTACATCGGCGTCACCGCCACCGGTGACATCGCTACCGGCACGCTCGACTACAAGTCGGTGTTCGCGGTGGGGACAGTCCTTTTCGTGATGACGCTGGCGATGAACCTGATCAGCATCAGGCTGGTTCGCAAGTACCGCGAGGTCTATGAGTGATGACGGAGCCGGGGGCAGCCGCGCCACGCAACCGCTTGGCGGTTGCCGGCGCTCGCGCGACCACCGCGGCGATGCTGCGCGACCAGCCTCGCCGCGACGTGATCCTCAACGCGGTCTTCGCCGGGTTGTTGCTGCTGGCGGTCCTGATCGCCCTCGCCGGTCTGCTGGCGCTGCTGATCCAGGCCTTCGTCAAGGGCGCCCCGGCCTTCAGTGCCGACCTCTTCACCAATCCGCCTTCGCAGATCTTTCCCGAGAAAGCGGGCTTCCGGCCGGCGATCATCGGCTCGCTCGAGCTGATCGCGGGGGTGATCCTCTTCGTCGTCCCGGTCGGGGTCGGGGCGGCGATTTACCTCGAGGAGTACGCCGACGAGTCCAAGTGGTGGAACCGGCTGATCGAGGTCAACATCCAGAACCTGGCGGCCGTGCCCTCGATCATCTACGGCATCCTCGGCCTTGCCTTCATCGTCCGCGGGCCGCTCGATCTCGGCTTCATCCTCGTCGCCGGCTCGCTCACCCTGGCTCTGCTGGTGCTGCCGATGGTGATCATTGCCGCCCGCGAGGCGATCCGCGCAGTGCCCGACTCGATCCGCCAGGGCTCGCTGGCGCTGGGGGCGACCCAGTGGCAGACGATTCGCAGCCAGGTGCTGCCGGCCTCGATCCCGGGGATCGCCACCGGCATCATCCTCGCCGTCTCGCGGGCGCTAGGGGAGACGGCGCCGCTGCTGCTGGTCGGCGCCACCGTCTTCATCACCTTCGACCCGACGCCGCTCTCGGGGTACTCGGCGCTGCCGGTGCAGATCTTCAACTACGCGGTGCAGCCGCAGGAGGAGTTCCAGGCGCTGGCGGCGGCGGGGATCATCGTCATGCTTGCCGTCCTGCTGGCGATGAACTCCTTCGCGATCTGGCTACGAAATCGTTACGAGCAGAGATGGTAGGTGGGCTAGGGTGAGCGAGAAGATGGCGCAGGACGAGAGCAGAACGGGCACCGGTCGCGAGGCGCGCGAGGCAGCGGCGGAGCGCGCCGCGATCGCCGTACGACCGGAGGCGTTCCGGCACGCCGCCTCCAGCAAGCGGGAAAAGGTCTTCGAGCTGAAGGACGTCGAGGTTCTCTACAGCGGCGTATCCGCGGTCAAGGGAATCGCGCTGGACATCCACCGCAACGACGTGACCGCGCTGATCGGCCCGTCGGGTTGCGGCAAGAGCACCCTGCTGCGCTGCCTCAACCGGATGAACGACCTGATCCCGGGGGCCGAGGTGCGAGGCGAGCTGCTCTACCACGGCGAGGATCTCTACGGGCCCGACGTGGACCCGGTCCAGGCCCGCAAGCTGATCGGGATGGTCTTCCAGAAGCCGAACCCGTTCCCCAAGTCGATCTACGACAACGTCGCCTTCGGCCCTCGCATCCTCGGCCGCAAGGACGACCTCGACGCCGCGGTCGAGAAAGCCCTGCGCGGCGCCGCTCTCTGGGATGAGGTCAAGGACCGGCTGGACAGCAACGCCTTCGGCCTCTCCGGCGGCCAGCAGCAGCGGCTCTGCATCGCCCGCTGCATCGCGGTCGAGCCGGACACGATCCTGATGGACGAGCCCTGCTCGGCGCTCGACCCGATCTCGACCGGCAAGATCGAGGATCTGATGATCGAGCTGAAGGAGGAATTCTCGATCGTGATCGTCACCCACAACATGCAGCAAGCGGCTCGCGTCTCCGACCGCACCGCCTTCCTCATGGTCGAGCTCGACGCCGACGAGGACAACCGCTGGGGCCGCCTGGTCGAGTTCGACGATACGGAAAAGATCTTCACCAACCCCGCCGACCAGCGAACGGAGGACTACGTCTCCGGCAAGGTGGGCTGATGGCGCCGACCGAAACCAGGGTCCACTACCAGGAAGAGCTGGAGCGACTCGAGGCCAGCGCGCTTGGTGGTCTCGACCTGGTCAGCGACGCGCTGGAGCGGACGCTGGAGGCGGTCGAGCACCAGGACGTCGAGCTGGCGCAGCTCGTCGTCGCCGACGACGACCGCATCGACGGCCGCTACTTGGAGGTCCACCAGAGCCTGATCGCGCTGCTGGCGAGACAGTCCCCGGTGGCGACGGATCTGCGGCTGATCTCGGCGCTCCTGCACGTGCTGAAGAGCATCGAGCGGATGGGCGACCAGTGCGTGAACGTCTGCAAGATGATCCCGCTGTCGGGCAACGAGCCTCCCGCGGACCAGGAGATGGTGACGTTGATCCTCTCGATGGGCCGTCAGACTCGCACGCTGATCAGCCAGGCGAAGCGAGCCTTCGAGGGGCGCAGCGTGGAGATGGCACAAGACCTCGTGCGCCAGGACGACGTCGTTGACAACCTCAACCGGGACTGCTTCCGCCTCGCCTTGGAGATCGGCGACGACGCCGACCGCCGCGAGTGGGCGATGACGATGCTGCTGGGCGCCCGGGCGATCGAGCGGATCGGGGACAACGCCGTCGACATAGGTGAGCAGGTCGCCTTCATCGTCACCGGGCTGTTCCGGGAGTTCGAGGACGCTTCGCATCCGACGCAGTAGGCGCGCGGGTCCTGTCGTGGGGGAAGGGGGCACTGCGGGCGGGCCACGGTCC
>DATDAQ010000106.1:0-27848 GCA_036525295.1 Solirubrobacterales bacterium
AACCGCAGGTCGCGGCGAGGGCGAGGCGACCGGCGTTGCGCGCGCCGAGCGCCAGCGCGGCGCCGAGCACCCCGCAGAGGCCCCACCCCACCATCTGCCAGGGCGTCCACGGCCCCTGGCCGAACCAGAAGTTGGAGACGAGGCCGGCGAGGGCGCCGACGGCAAATCCGGGCGCGGGGCCGAGGGCGTAACCGGCGAAGACGACGATGTCGGTCGTCGGCTTGACGTTGGGGAAGGCGGCGAAGGCGATCCGACCGGCGATCGCCAGCGCGGCCAGCGCGGCGACGAGCGCCACCACCTGCGACGGCGGTCGCGACCGCTCGTACCAGGCGAAGCCGCCGAGCAGGACCGCACCAAGGATGACGAAGGAAGCGAGCTGCCAGGACATCAGTCAGGCTCCCCAGCACCCTGCGGTCGTACTTGTTTCCGCATAGCGGGGGGAAGTGCGACATCGTCGGGTTGCTCGCTGGACGGGAGGCCTTGGTGTCGCACTGCTTGCCGTATAGCGGAAAGAAGTGCGACCGCATTGTTGGTAAGGGCGGCGGCGCCCTGCTCGGGGGTGACTACCCCGGGCAGGTCGAGGACGCGGGCGACCTCGGTGGCGAAGTACCAGCCGCCGGCGAGGATCTCGTCAGCCGGGCCGTCGGCGATGACGACACCGTCGCCGAGCAGGACGACGCGCCCGGCGAAGGCTGCCGCGAACTCGACGTCATGGGTGGCGACTAGAACGCCCGCGCCGCGGTCGGCAAGCTCTCCGATCAGCTGGACGAGATCGTCCTTACGTGCGCGATCCATGCCGCGCGTGGGCTCGTCCAGCGCGACGAGCCCCGGAAGCTCCTCGCCTTCCATCCGCCCGGCCAACGCGATCGCGAGGGCCAGCCGCTGCCGCTCGCCGCCGGACAGGTCGCGTGGGTCCGCATCGACCGCGTGCTCCATGCCGACGACTCGCAGCGCCGACATGCCCGCGTCGCCGGGCAGCTCGTCGCCAACCCGCTCCCTGACCAGGTAGTCGCTCGGGTTCTGGGACAGAAGGGCCATCCCCCCGGGGGCCTCAACCCTGCCGCGCGCGGGGTCGACCAACCCAGCGGCAGCCCTCAGCAGGGTGCTCTTGCCGGCTCCGTTGCGTCCCATCAGGGCGACGCGTTCGCCGCTCTTGACCTCCAGGTCGATGCTCTTGAGGACGTCGCGAGGGATCTCTCCTGAAGCGAGCTCCACCCAGAGGTCGCTGGACGTGAGGGTTGTGATGGAGAGGGGGCGGACCCCCTCCTCTCTCGACTGCTCCGGCGGGACGGGGTTGGCTGACGCGAGGGTTCGGCGGGCGTCGCGAACTCCGACGGGGAGGGGTTCGAGGCCACAGAGGGAGAAGAGGCGGGCGGCTGGGGTCTCCAGAGCCGTGTCTGCATCCTGGGCCCAGGTGAGGAAGTCGCGGGGATCGCCGTCGAAAGCGATCGAGCCGGAGCTCATTGCGACCACGCGATCGGCTGCCGCAAGGCAGCGCTCAAGGCGGTGCTCAGCCAAGAGGATCGTCACCCCCCACTCCTCGTTAAGGCGCCGGAGAAGCCAGATCAACTCGTCACCGGCAACCGGGTCAAGTTGCGAAGTGGGCTCATCGAGGAGGACGAGGCGGGGACGGGTGACGAGAGCTGCCGCGAGTGCGACACGTTGGAGCTCCCCGCCGGAGAGAGTGTCGACAGCTCTGTCGAGCAGGTGGGGAATGGCCAGCGCGAGAGCGACCTCCTCGACCGCTCTTGCGCGGGAGCTCGGAGGGTCGCCTCGCATCTCCAGTGGGAGCTCTATCTCCGCGGCGACCGTGGTCGAGACGACCTGGGTCTCGGGGTCCTGGGCGACGTAGCCGACCACGGCCGCAAGCTCCCCCGGGCCGGTGGCCAGGGCGTCGATGCCGGCCACCTCTACGCGGCCCTCGATCTCGCCGCCGTGGAAGTGCGGGACGAGGCCGCAGGCGGCCCGCAGGAGAGTCGACTTGCCACAGGCGGAGCGGCCGGCGAGGACGACCAGCTCGCCGGGAGAGAGCCGGAGCGAGACGTCGCGCAGGGCGGGCCGCGGAGCGTTGGGATAGGTATAGGTGAGGGCCTCGATCGCGAGGGCCGGGACCGCACGGGCAGGCGTCGCCAGGTCAGGCACGGCGACCCTTCGGGCGCCAGGGCGCAAGGCCGCTGAGGACGAGCAGGGCGGAGAGCGTGAGTGTCGCCTGGCCTACCCCGACCTCCACCGCCGGGTATTCGGCGAAGGCGTCGGCGCCGAGCAGCTTGCCGGCGATCGCCGCCGCAAAGACGACCGCGCCGACGGCGTAGAAACGCCGGTCGAACCGCGACCTCCTGACGCCCTCTCGACCAAGCAGGGCAAGGACGCGGGGGGCCCGGTGAGGGGAGCGCACTTTTTGGTGCGTGACCCGATCCGGGCGACCGAGGACACCGCCCTGCGAAGTGTCGGAGGGCGTCAGGGAGTAACCACGAAGCTCCAGTGTCGCCGCCACGTCGACGGCGCGGTCCAGCGACCCGGCCAGGAGGCGGCGGGCCAACGGCGCCCGACCCACCGGCGCGGCACCGGGCCCGCGCAGCCGGGCGGCGTCGCGCAGACGGGCGGCGTCTGCCGCCGCGACCGGGACCAGGCGCGAGACCAGCGTCGCGGTCAGGGCCGAGCGACCGGCGAAGGGGCGGAGCGCCCGCAGCACCCGGTCGGGATCGACGCAGGCCGAGTAGACGGCGAAGGCGACCATCACGACCGCGGCCCGCAACCCGATCACGGCGCCGGCGGCGATCGCCTCCGCGGTCACGTCGACCCGGCCGAACAGCGGCCACTCGCCCAGGCGCGCGAGCACCGTCTCGCCGCGACCGACCACGAGGGCGTTGACGGCGACGATCAGCAGGGCCAGCGTCAGGCCCATCCAGAGGGCAGCCCGGACGGCCGCGTGTGCCCCGGCGAGGCGGCCAGCGATGACCAGCGCGACGCCGGCGGCGAGGAGGACGATCGGACTCGAGTAGGCGAAGGCGACGGCGGCCAGCGAGCCGAGGTAGACGACCGCGGCGGCGGGCGAGGCCGCCTGCAGCGGCCCCTGTCTCGGCGTGTAGGCGAACGGCGATCTCATCGGAGCGGCAGCGCTTCCTCCTCCCCTCCTTCGACGGCGAGCGCGTAATGGTGGCGCAGGCTGTCGCGGTCGAGCAGCCCGGCGGCCGCCTCGACCCCGGCCGCGCTCGTCCCGCTCACCACCCAGACCGGCGGCGAGTCGAGCCGGCGCACCGCGGCGACCAGTCCGGCATCGGGCCCGAACGTCCGCCCCGGCTCGCCGCCTTCGTCGAGGCCCAGCAGCCGCTCGCCACCGAGGGCAGGCTTGAAGTCGGCGAAGACGCCACTGGTGCGCGGGCCGTCCTCGATCTGCGCCGCCGCCGGGTCGATCCGCACCCGTTTCCAGGGACCGACGAGCACGCGGGTCGCCCCCTCGGGGGTCCCCCGAGCGACGGTCACCCCTTCACCCTCCAGCCGCTCGCGCACTTCCGCGCACGCCCCACCCCCGCCGAGGCACTCGACCGCGACCGGCTTGCGCTGTCCGGCGTAGCCGTCGAGAAAAGGCTGGGGCCAGGAGCCGACCACGGCCGGGACCCGCATCGCCGCATCCCAGTCGCGGTAGTCCCACCAGATCGCCTCGCCGCCAAGCAGCGGGTAGTCGGCGGCCCCGACGGTCGACTCGACGCCGTTGACGTAGAAGAACCAGTCCCGCGAGCCGCCGAAGCGCTCCTTCGCCTCGATCCCGTCGATCGCCTGCACGAAACCGCCGCCGTAGCGAGTCGAGACGTCGGCGCTGGCTTCGAGTACCCGCATCACGGTGTCGGACTCGGTCACGTCGCCGAGCTCGCGCTCGGTCACGATCGCGGTGCCGTAGTCCCGCGTCACCGTCAGCTCGACGCCTCCGACCTCCTCACCGGGGCCGAGGCCGCAGCCGGCGGCCGCGAGCGTCGCTGCAAGCAGCGCGATCGCGGCCGCCGAGCCGCGGCGAACGGTCACTTACCCGAGCTGCCCGGGCACTTACCTCCCACGCATACCGCCTCGCGGTTGGAGGGCGTGTCCTTGCCGTGGCGGGCAACCAGCTTCGCCGGGGCCGCGAGGGTCACCGTCGCCCGGCCCTGGGAGTCGGTCGGCCCGGAGGCACCGCTGACGGTCGCCCCGGACGCGGGCGTCTTCTTGCCTTTTTCGTCGTAGGCGAAGACGCGAACGCCGAACGGCACCCCGGCCTGCACCTGGTCCGGCGCACTCAGCACCAGCTCGTCCGGGTACGGGTAGGAGCCGTAGGCCCAGAGCACGTCATCCCCTTTGCCCACCTTGACGGCTTCGCCGCCGACCGAGGGGCTCTTGTGGTTGACCTTGAGGTACCAGCTGTTCATGCCCTTGCCTTCGATCCCGCCGATGCCGCACAGGCCGAGGCCGAATTCGTCGATGAAGCTGTCGGTGAGCGCGAGTGGCTTCAGCGCGGCGATGAACTTGGCCCCCTGGGCCAGCATGCCGAGCGCCGTGGCGCCCTTGACGGTCACCGACTTGCCGCTGCCGCCGGTGCCGGGGCCGAAGCAGGTCGCCTTGGGGCTGGTCTTGACGGAGACCTCACCGCCCACGCCGAACGACTTTTCGGCGAGCACCTTGCCGCCGCTGCCGATCACACGCAGGTCGGCGACCGGCCCCTTGGCGAACGCCAGGGCGGTACTCGACAGTACGAGAGCTAGAGCCAGCGCGCACGCGGCGGCCAGCCGAATTGGAACGAGTCTTGGCATTTAAGCCACCCTTTCCTCGAGGGTTGTCATGGCTGGCCGGGGACAGGTCTCCTGGCTTCCGGGGTTTGGGCCGCCGCACCTTCCCGGGGAATCGGTGTCCTCCCCAGTGGCTGACGCAATGCGCCTGCGACGTCCTCGACCCGGTCACAGTGGCGGGACCGCGCCGGCTTCTCACCGGACTTCCCTTGACCACCGACCGTATTTACGCGGGCGAGTCTATCCGCTTTCCGGACGGGAGCCGGATAAGGCCGGCAACGCCTTGGAGCCGCGGAAAATCCGCATCGTGGGGCGTCTAGTTGTCCATTCCGTCACAAATGTTCAATAAGAGTTAATCTTTGCGGCGTGGCCTCTTGATCCGCAGGCCGGTAGCGACGCCGGCCTGCGGATCGCAATTCTTGGACGGGCGCTGAACGTTCGTCCAGCATTCTTGGCCCCTCCCCCCACCCCGGCCTAGGCTCGGCGCAGGCAGTCCTAACAAGGGGGGAAAGCAATGAGAAGAGGGATGAGGTTGCCGTCGCCGGCGCTTGCGGTCGCGGCCCTGGCGCTGTTCGTCACGCTCGGCGGCACCGTCTACGCCGCCCAGAAGGCCAAGCTCAACGGCCGCGCGGTCAAGGTCAAGTCATTGCCGGGCAACCGCCTGACGCCGGGCTCGGTGGCGGCAAACCGGCTGAAGCCCGGGGTGCTCTCCGCGCTCGGCCAGCACTCCGGCCCGATCACCGGCGCCGAAATCAACGAGCTCAGCCTGGGCCAGGTGCCGAACGCCGCTCACGCGGAAACGGCGGACACCGCCCAGAGCGCCGTCGACGCCCAGACCGCCCTGAACGCCGTCAACGCGGTCACCGCCAGCAAAGTGAACGGCTACTCCGCCGGCTGCCTACCCGGCACCCAGCTCTTCGCCGGAGCCTGCTGGCAAACCTCCCCCAGCGAAGCAGCAATCGGCGCCCCCGCAGCCGCCTCCTCCTGCGCTACCCAAGGCGGCACCCTCCCCGACGCCCTACAACTAGCCGCCTTCGCCCAAAAACCAGGAATAAACCTCGCCCCAGGCGACGAGTGGAGCAGCGACATCCCAGTGGTCTCTTCACCCGGCCTGTATGGAGTCGTCACCGTGTCAGCTTCCGGCGAAATCTCGTTCACGGCCTCAACAAGCTCACACAAATTCCGCTGCGTGATCCCACTCCTCACCTGAACACGCCTTACCCGGAGCATCAGAGACTGCCCCAGCAGGGGTGGAACGTCTTGCACTTTTTCGCGAGCAGCCACTGAAACAACCAGCGACGTAACTCGAAAAAGTTAAGTGGAACCCCTGCTGGGGCAGTCTCTCAAGTTTCGACCAAGCCGCGCTCAAGCGCGTAACGGACCAACTCAGCGCGGCTGGAAAGACGCAACTTCTGCTGAATATGAGCCCGATGGCTCTCCACGGTGCGAATGCTTATATAGAGCTGCTCGGCAACCTCCGCGTTCGTATGCCCCAAGGCGATCAATCGCAACACGTCGCGCTCGCGATCGCTCAGCTCGTCGGCCTGGCGGGCATCCGCGCCGGCCGCGAGCCGCGCCCCGAGAGCCGGCTGCAGGTAGGTGTCCCCCGCGGCGGCGCTGCGGACGGCCTGGACGAGCTCTGCATCCGCGGCCTCCTTCAGCACGTAGCCGCGGACCCCGGCCTGCAGGGCACGGCGAGCGAAGGCGGGCTCGTTCTGCATCGTCAGCACGACGATCTCGGTGCCGGGCGAGGCCTCCTGGATGTCAGGCACCGCCTCGAGGCTCGGGCGCCCCGGCATGTTGAGGTCGAGGATCAGGACCGCCGGCTTGTGGCCGCGGACGTAGCGGATCGCGGTTTCGGCGTCGCCTGCCTCGGCGACCACCTCGAAGCCAGGCTCGGCGTCGAGCAGCATCCGCAGAGCGCTGCGCATCACCGTGTGGTCGTCGGCGAGGACGATCGTCGTCTCCGACGTCTCCCTCGCCTCCGGCGTTGCCTCGGCGTGCACGGTGGCGACATTACCCGCGCCAGCGCCAGCGCCGGTGGATTCCTCGAGAGAGCTCATGCCTGACTATCTAACCTCCCGCGACGGCCCCGAACATCGGTGTTTTACCGCGAAGTTAAAACTGAGATCAGCCCATTTTGAGCATATTGGACAAACCGATAGCATCAATGGCGCCGAATGGCTCGATTGGGGGGCTGAGATGGCACAGGGTTATGACAGCAGCGCGCTCGACGAGCCGCGACTCCGCGAGCTGATCGACGTCGGTCGCACCCTGGTGGCGGAGCTTGACCCCGAGGTCGTCTTCCGGCGCGTGCTGGAGGTCGCCCGCGAGCTGACCGGCGCCCGCTACGCCGCGCTCGGCGTGCTCGACGAGGACCGCCACGAGCTTGAGCGCTTCATCACCCACGGCGTCGACGAGGAGGCGCGGCGCGCGATCGGCAACCTGCCGCGTGGGCGCGGCGTGCTCGGCCTGCTGATCGAGCAGCCGCGGCCGCTTCGCCTAAGCGACGTCGGCCACCACGCCCGCTCCTACGGCTTCCCCCCCGCGCACCCGCCGATGACCAACTTTCTTGGGGTCCCGGTGATGATCCGCGGCCACGCCTGGGGCAACCTCTACCTGACCGAGAAGCAAGAGGGCGAGTTCGACGACGCCGACGAGCACTCGGCGATGATCCTCGCCGAGTGGACGGCGATCGCGGTCGAGAACGCGCGCCTGTACCACAGCGTCGAGAGCCAGCGCGACGAGATGGAGCGCGCCGTGCACCGGCTGGAAGCGACGACCGAGATCGCCCGCGCGGTCGGCGGCGAGACCGACCTCGAGCGGATTCTCGAGATCGCGGTCAAGCGCGCCCGGGCGCTGGTCGAGGCGCGCACGCTGCTGATCCTGCTGCGCGACGGCGACGACCTCGTCCCGGCCTCAGTCGCCGGCGAGGGCACCGAGGGGATTGCGAAGACCCGCATCCCGATCGCGGGTTCGGTCCCGGGCCAGGTTCTGGAGGCGCGGGAGTCCCGGCGCGTCCACGACCTCGACCCGAGCCTGCTGGCACGCCCGGGCAGCCCGGACACCGGCGTCACCGCGCTGCTGGTGCCACTCGTCTACCGCGGCCAGACGCTCGGCGTACTGGTCGCGCTCGACCCGCTCGGCCGCGCGGCCGGCTTCAGCGACGAAGACGAGCGCGTGCTCGTCTCCTTCGCCGCCAGCGCGGCAACCGCCGTCGCCACCGCCCAGACGGTCGCCGAGGACCGCACCCGAGACAGCATCGCCGCAACCGAGCGCGAGCGCGGTCGCTGGGCACGGGAGCTGCACGACGAGTCCCTGCAGAGCCTCGCCGGATTGAGGGTGCTGCTCTCGGCGGCCAGACGCAGCGAGGCCGGGGAGGCCGCGCGGCTGCTCTCCCAGGGAATCGAACAGGTCGACGACGCGATCGCCGAGATGCGTCGCCTGATCGCCGACCTGCGCCCGACCACGCTCGACGAGCTTGGGCTGGGCGCCGCGCTGGAAGCGCTCGCCGAACGCCTCAGCGCCAGCGGCGGGCTCCAGGTCGAGATGAACCTCGACCTGGACTTCCCGGGAGGCGGCAGGGAGCACCGCCTGGTTGGCGAGATCGAGGACGCCGCTTACCGGCTGGTCCAGGAGGCGCTCAACAACGTGGCGCAGCACGGGGAGACCGACCGCGCCAGGGTCGAGGTAATCGAGAGCGGCGAAACCCTGCGGGTGCGCGTCTCCGACCGGGGATGCGGTTTCGATCTCGACGCCAGGACCGACGGCTTCGGCCTGGTGGGCATGCGCGAACGCGTCAAGCTGGCGGGCGGGGCCCTGAACCTGGAGAGCGCGCCCGGCGAGGGGACCACGATCGCCGCCGAGCTTCCCGCCCGGATTCGGGACGAGGGCGAAAGCAAAAAAGTGGCCTAGAGCATCGCTCGGTAGAAGCTGTAATCAGAGCGGTCGGGCCGCAGGTTGGAGGCGAGCGCGAGGTGGTGACGGGCGCGCTCGGTCTCGCCGGTCTTGGCCAGGGCGCGGCCGAGGCAGAAGTGCGCGTAGTCGTTCACCTGGTGGCGCTCGACCACGGCCCTGAACTCAACCGCGGCGGCGGCGAAGCGGCCTGAGCGGAAGTAGGCGCGGCCCAGCGCCTCGCGAACCGAGGACTTCTCGGGCGCCCTGCGTGCAGCCTCCTCGAGCGGCGTAGCCGCCTCCTCGAAGTCCTCCTCCTCGAGCAGCTCGATGCCGCGCCGGTACAGGGTGAAGGTGGAGTCGCCTGGCTCCGCGGGCATCGGTCCAGTGTAGGAGGCGCAACGAGCCGGCTTGACCCGCGGCCGAGAATGTCTATAGGCTCGCGCCGCATGGGAAGGGAGGACGCGTGAAACTCGTGGTCGGCATCGTGCGCCCGGAGAAGGCGAATGACGTGCTCGAGGCCCTCTACCGCGCCGAGGTGCGGGGCGTGTCGCTGAGCCGCGTGCAGGGGCATGGCGGCGAGCTGGAGCGGGTCGAGACCTACCGCGGCACCACCGTGCAGATGGGCCTCGCCGAGAAGGTGCGCTTCGAGATCGCGGTCTCCGACGACTTCGTGCAGCCGACGATCGACGCGCTCTGCGAGGGCGCCCGCACCGGCCACGTCGGCGACGGCAAGATCTTCGTCCTGCCCCTCGACCGCGCCGTGCGCATCCGCACCGGCGAGACCGACCACGGCGCCGTGACGCCGGTGGACAAGCGATGAGCGCGCTCCCCCTCATCGCCGCGCTGGACACCGGCGACACCGCCTGGATGATGGCCGCCACCGCGCTGGTGTTGATGATGACCCCGGCCCTGGGCCTCTTCTACGCCGGCCTGGTGCGCTCGAAGAACACGCTCAACACCTTCATGATGTGCGTCGCGGCGATCGCGGTCGCGATGGTCACCTGGGCCCTGGTCGGCTACTCGCTCGCCTTCGACGGCACCGGCGACCTGATCGGCGGCCTCGGCTACGTCGGCCTCGAGGGGGTCGACCTGGAACCGCGCAACGGCGAATCGACCATCCCCCACCTCCTCTTCATGGCCTTCCAGGCCACCTTCTGCATCATCACCGTGGCCCTGGTCTCCGGCGCCGTGGTCGAGCGGATGCGCTTCGGCGCCTTCCTCGTCTTCGCCGCGCTCTGGTCGGTGCTGGTCTACGCGGTGCTCGCCCACTGGGCCTTCGGCGGCGGCTGGCTGGCCGAGCGTGGCACGCTCGACTTCGCCGGCGGCGTGCCGGTCGAGATGGCCTCCGGCTTCTCCGCCCTCGCGGCGGCACTGGTGGTCGGCTCGCGCAAGGACTACGGCCGTCTGGCACTGCTTCCCCACAACGCGCTGTACGTGCTGCTCGGCGCCGGCCTGCTGTGGTTCGGCTGGTTCGGCTTCAACGGCGGCAGCGGCTTCAACACCGGCGCCAACAGCGTGCTCGCCTTCACCAACACGCTGCTCACCCCAGCCTGCGCGCTGATCACCTGGTTCGTCCTCGACCTGGTCCGCAGTCGCAAAGTGACGGCGGTCGGCGCCGCCACAGCGATCATCGTCGGCTGCGTGCTGATCACCCCGGCGGGCGGCTTCATCAGCCCGGGCTGGGCGATGGCGCTCGGCTTCCTCGGGGCACTGCCCTGCTACGCGCTGATCGCCTGGCGGCCGCGCACCCGGGTCGACGAGACGCTCGACGTGCTCGCCGCCCACGGCATCGCCGGCTTCACCGGCATCCTCTTCATCGGCCTCGTCGCCCAGGTCGGCTGGAACGGCCTCGCCGACGGTCTCTTCTACGGCAACGCCGACCAGTTGCTCGACCAGGCCCTGGCCGCGATCGCCGCCCCCGCCTACGCCTTCGCCATGACCTTCGCCCTGCTCAAGCTGATCGGCCTGGTCACGCCGCTGCGCGCCAGCGAGCACGACGAGGCGGTCGGCATGGACGTCACGTACCACGGCGAGGAGGCCTACGTC
This sequence comes from Solirubrobacterales bacterium, assembly GCA_036525295.1. Taxonomy (GTDB): domain Bacteria; phylum Actinomycetota; class Thermoleophilia; order Solirubrobacterales; family 70-9; genus VRUE01. Next base: position 10,698 of record DATDAQ010000106.1, read on the forward strand.
ACCGGCGAGGGCGCGATCCTCGTCATGCCCGAGGACGGCCTCGAGCCTCCGATCCCGGTAGCCGACCCGGGCTGAGTAAGCCATCGCAGTCGATGGCTCCTGTCAGAAATGGGGTCACGATGGTAGGAGGAAGATCCCCCGTCGGAACGGAGTTTGACGCGGTCAGCCTTTTTCTTACCTAGTCGAATAGATCGACTATCATAGTCGAATGGATCGACTATCGGAACTCTTTCCTGCTGGCCCTCCAATTGGCGAGGATCAGCAGATTGGGCGTCACCAGTTCATCGAGTCAGTCGAAGAGCGACTGCGCAGCGGCGACGTGCTGATCTTCGCCGACGAGCGTCGCAAGGGCAAGACCTCAGTTGCCCGCGCAAGCCTTGCCCGCATCCGAAGTGCCGGTGGAGCGGTAGCCGAGATCAATCTCGCCAGCCATGGCAAAGACCACCTCGGCGCCGCCGGCGTCTTGGCCAGTGAGCTCGCCGGAGAACTTGGGCGCCGCGCCCGGCGCCTGGGAGACACCGCGAGGCGCCTGCGCAGATCGGGCGCTGACAAAGCCACCGGGGCAGACGGCGGAACGGTGGTCGCACTGGCAGCGGAGCTCCTGGGACCAGACCGGACGATCGACAGCGTGATCAGGAAGGCAGCCAGGCGGAACGACGGCAATGGCTGCGCGATCCTCCTCGATGAGGCGCACGTGATCGCAAAGTGGCCCGAGGACGTACAGCAAGCGTTCAACGCAGCCCTGCGCGACAGCGGCTCGCTGGGCATGGTCATAGCCTCAAGCGAGCGGCGCGCGACCGAGCTCCTGCTCGATGACGGGCAGCCCCTGTACTCCGCCGGCTACCCGATGCCCCTGCCGGAGATCGACGCCGCGTCGTGGGTCGACGGCCTGACTGAGCGCTTCGAGGAGCTGGGAATGGAAGTCGAGCGCCCAGCGCTCGAAGAACTGGTGGCGTTCTCGAACCACCATCCCTACTGCACGATGCGCTTGGCGGCCGAGACAGCCCTGCAGGCGGAGCAGGCCCGACGGATGAAGGGAGATCAGCGCGGCACGATCGACAGTCTCGCGATCCAGGCGGCCCTGGTCGTGGTTCGAGAGGACGGGGTATGGAAGACGGTCATCGAATGATCCCCCTGCGCCCCAGAGACCTCTTCGACGCGAGCTTCCATCGCTGGATCACGCAGAGCGTCAAGATAAGCCCGTTGTTCCTGCTTGGCCCTCTGGGATCGGGTGCGGAGGACCTTGCCTGGGCACAGATCGAGCAGAAGAAGGGCTCAGTTCTCCTGCGCCCAACGGTGGGAGCCTCGACGGAGGAGATCGTGGCCGACCTTGTCGCCCACATAGTCCACGCAATCGAACCGCGCGGAGTCGATGCCCTGGATTGGAGCTCGCCGGCAGCTCGGGGCGCAAACGTCGAGCTCGCCCGCCGCTATGGCCCGGCCGCCTCAAAGGCACTCGAGATCGCGGCAGGGTCGGACATCGGCGATTGGACGCTCTCCGAGGCAATGGGCCTCAGCGCAAAGCGCGAATCGCTCCCCCCTGTCGCGATCTCGATTGTCAACGTGCACCGAGTGCCCACGCAACTGCTCTGGGAGCTTCGCGACTTGGTCAATGCGGGAAGAGCGACCCTCGTCGCAACGACGCACAAAGAGCACGTCAAGAGGGTGTTTGGGGCTGAGTCGGCCTTCTACGGCAACGCAACGATCATCGAAGTCCCGGAAGTCGATCCCCGCATGTGCGAAGACCGTCTGCGCGAACCAATCTCGCCGTCCGATTTGCAGTACCTGCTTCTTGCCTCCAGAGGGCGGGCGGGAGTCATCATCGAGGTTCTCTCTTACTGGGAGCCGGGTCACACCATCCAGTCGGCATGGGCCAATGCGGTGAGCACACGCAGGCACGAAGCCGAAAACGTGCTCAACCTAGCCGCTGGCGTTCACGCCTATGCGCCTCGCCTGCTCATTGCCTTGGCCCGCCATCAAGCACCGTATGGCGCCATCCACGACGCTCCCTCGCAGCGCGTCGCCAGAGCGCTGGCGAAGCTCCGCGACACGGACTTGATCGAGCAGCCGGCGCAGCGCACTTGGTGGATCGCCGATCCGCTCCTCCAGGACGCACTGGCATCGCACGCCAAGGGAGCCTCAGCCGAAAGGCACGCGCTCAGAGTAGGGCCGGGCTAAGGCCGAGAGACATTCACTGCGGTCAGCTGCCAGCTACCGCATTGGCCTCTGCTTCGGCCCCCACCGCACGACCGTGGCGGATCAGATCCGCCGCACGCTCAGCAATCGCAATCGTCGGCGCGTTCGTGTTTCCACGCGGGACCGTCGGCATCACCGAGGCGTCGACGACACGCAGCGCCTCGGCGCCCTGCACCCGCAGCTCCGAGTCGACGACCGACCCGATCGCGCAGGTGCCGACCGGGTGGTAGACCTCGAAGGTGGTCTGGGCGATGTGCGACCTGATCGCGTCGTCGGAATCGCCGTCGGGCACTGTGTAGGGATCGGCGCAGTAGGCCTTGAAGGACGGCTGGGCGCAGATCTCCTGGGTCAGGCGCATCGCGGCGACCATCCGGGCCATGTCGGCCTCGGCCTCGTAGAAGGCGTTGCGGACGATCGGGTGCGCGCTGGGGTCGCTGGAGGCGAGCCGGACCGAGCCGCGGCTCTCCGGCGTGAGCAGGCAGGGAGAGACCCAGACCCCATGTCCCTCCGGGTCCCCCATCCCCTCTTCGACGATCTGAATCGGGGCGACGTGGAACTGCACGTCGGGCGCCTCGACGCCTGCTCCGACCCTGGCGAAGCCGCCCGACTCGGCGAGGTTGGAGGCGAAGGGACCGGTCTGGGAGGCCTCGAACTCGGCCATCGCCGCAGGTTCGAGCGCCAGCAGCAGGCTCTCGGGCTCGGGCGTCGTCCAGACCCCGAAGGTGGCGGGGTGGTCGCTGAGGTTCTCCCCCACCGCGGGCTGGTCCAGCACCACCTCGACTTCGCGCATCGCCAGGTGCTCGGCCGGGCCGACGCCGGAGAGCATCAGCAGCTGCGGCGAGTTGTAGGCACCGCCGCAGAGGATCACCTCGCGCTCGGCGCGCAGCTCCTGGGGCTCGCCGAGCCGGCTCGCCTCGACGCCGACCGCGCGGGCACCCTCGAAGAGCACCCGGTCGACCCGCATGTACGGCATCACGGTCAGATTGGGCCGCTCCATCGCCGGGTGCAGGTAGGCGACCGAGGCGCTCGCCCGCATTCCGCCCCGCTGGGTCAGCTGGTACATGCCGACGCCGTCCTGCGCATCGCCGTTGAAGTCCTCGTTGCGGGCCAGCCCGGCCTCGACTCCGGCCTCGACGAAGGCGGGTGTGATCTTGTTGCCCGAGCGCTGGTCGGAAACCGGCAGCGGCCCGCCGACCGCGTGCCACTCGGAGGCCCCGCGTTCGTTGTCCTCGGCCTTGAGGAAATAGGGGAAGAGGTCGTCCCAGGCCCATCCCGGCACGCCCCATTCATCGTAGTCGCGGCGGTTGCCGCGGATGTAGACCATCGCGTTGATCGAGGAGGAGCCCCCAAGCACCTTGCCGCGCGGAAGCGTGATGCGCCGGCCGCCGCAGCCCGGCTCGGGTGCCGAGCTGTAGCACCAGTCGACCTCGGTGCGGGCCAGCGAGAGGTAGCCGAGCGGGATGTGGATGTTCTGGTTGGTGTCCGGGGGGCCGGCCTCGAGCAGGAGGACGCTGGTCTCGGGGTCTTCGGAGAGACGCGCCGCCAGCACGCACCCCGCGGAGCCCGCTCCGACGATCACGTAGTCGTACATCCACCCTCCTTGGTTGGCCAGCCGAACTGTGATGAGTGTACGCGCATATTGCGTAGGACCAGGGGCTTTTCACCCGCGGCTGCTACGGTTGATGGGTCGGGTTTGGCGCGACGCCACCCGAGAGGTTCCGTTTCTCCGTGCGCTGCTGAGCGTTTTGGGGTCGCTGGATCTCCCCGAATCGCTCACAAGAAGGAGTAACAACATCGTGTCATTTGCCGACCTCGGCAGCTCAAAAGCCGTGGTGCGCGCGCTCGCCGAGCGCGACATCACCCAACCTTTCCCCGTCCAGCAGCTCGTCATCCGCGATGCGCTCGCCGGCCACGACCTGCTCGTCCAGTCACCGACCGGCTCGGGCAAGACCCTCGCCTTCGGCATCCCGCTGGTCGACCGCATCGAGCCCGGCGCCAAGGGCCCCGCGGCCCTGGTGCTGGCGCCGACCCGCGAGCTCGCCGGCCAGATCGTCGACGAGCTCGAGTCGATCGCGCGCTCGCGCAACCTCCACGTCGCCGCCGTCTACGGCGGCGTCGGCTTCGGCCCGCAGATCAAGGCCGCGCAGCGCGCCGAGATCCTCGTCGCCACTCCCGGCCGGCTCGAGGACCTGATCGCGCGCGGCGCGATCTCCCTGAAGGGGATCCGCATCCTCGTTCTCGACGAGGCCGACCGCATGCTCGACATGGGCTTCAAGCCGGCCGTCAACCGGATCGTCGGCCAGACACCGGACAAGCGCCAGACCCTCTTCTTCTCGGCGACGCTCGAGGGTGCGACCGGCAAGCTCGCCGCCGCCTACACGCGCGATCCGCGCCACCACACCCACGCGGCGCCCGAGCGCAGCAAGGCCGAGATCGAACACCGCTTCGTCCACGTCGACTCCCAGAGCGCGAAGCTCGACCATCTGGCCGGGCATCTGCAGGGGCCCGACGGTGGCCGCACGCTCGTCTTCGTCCGCACCAAGCGCGGCGCCGACCGGCTCGTCAAGCGGCTCCGCAGCCGCGAACTGGAGGCCGTCGCGATGCACGGCGACAAGAGCCAGGGCCAGCGCGAACGCGCCCTCGCCCGCTTCGAGCGCGGTGACGTCGAAGTCCTCGTCGCCACCGACGTCGCCGCCCGCGGCATCGACGTCGCCGACATCGCCCACGTGGTCAACTTCGACGCCCCCGGCGACCGCGACGCTTACGTGCACCGGATCGGCCGCACGGGGCGCGCCGGCCGGTTCGGCACCGGCACCAGCTTCGTCCTCTCCGACCAGGCCTCCGAGATGCGGCGAATCGCCCGCGACCTCGGTCTCAGCCGCGAGTTCGAGCAGAGCCTGGGCCACGTCGCCCCGGCCGCCCAGAAACCCGCCGCGAAGCCCGGGGCCGGACGCCGGCGGCGCCGCCGGAAGGTGTCCGCATGAGCGAGGCGAGCCTGGCGACGAAGTGGGCCTGCGACGGCTGCGGCGTAACTGCCGGGCGCATCGATCGCGAGCCGGTGCCACTCCCCGACGCCTGGGAGGAGTCGGCTGAGGGCTGCTTCTGTCTGGTCTGCCGCCGCCAGCGGGCTGCCGACGCGGCTCTCGAAGCGGCGCCCAGCGACAGCCCCGTCGACGCCCGCGCCAAGCTCCGCCGCGCCGCCCTGATCGAGTTCGAGGTCAGCCGCACGCCGGATGAGACCGATGGGACGATCGCGCGCGCCTGCCGGACCTCGGCCGCCGCGGTCACCCGGGCGCGCCGCCGCCTGCAGCTGCCCGACCCGCCGCCGCCGAGCCCGGAGGCGCGGGCTAAACGTCGGGCGGTCGCGAGCCGATAGCAGTAGACAGTGGTGACGCTCGCATGCAGATAGGGATCGCCCTCGCCGTCGTGGCGGCGCTGATGACGAACCTCGCCTCGCTGTTCAAGCACCGCGGCTGCCACCGGGCCGATCCGGTCAGCCTGCGGAGCCCGATTCGCAGCGCCCGCGGGCTCGCCGCCTCGCCCTGGTTCGCGGCAGGTTGGGGCCTCGCCGCGATCGCCTGGCTCGTCCACGTCGCGGCGCTCTCGATGGCGCCGATCTCGATCGTCCAGGCGGTACTGGCGGGTGGGGCCGTCACCCTTGCCGTGATGTCGCAGCGCCTCTTCGGCGATTCCGTCGAGCGGCGCCAGTGGCTCGCGCTGCTGCTGGGCGGATCCGGCCTCGCCCTTCTCGTCCTCACGGTCCCCGGCTTCGAAGGAGACCACTCCGGGTTCACCCCTGGGGCAATGCTCGGCTTCGAGGGTGGGCTGGCGCTGGTCGCTTCGGGCCTCGCGCTGGGCCACCGCTCGGAGCGGCTCGCCGACCACGGCAACGTCCTGCTCGCCGCCATCGCCGGCACGCTGATCGCGCTCGCCGGGGTCGCGATCAAGGGCCTGACCGGGGCCGGGGATGTCTCGGCCGCCCTCCTCGCGCCCTGGATCCTGCTCGTCGTCCTCGCCGGAGTCGGCGCCCAGTACGCCACCGCGGCCGCGCTTCAGCGCGGCGGGGCGATCGAGACCGTCGGCCTGATCGGACTCGTCGCGAACGCGGCCCAGATCGTCGGCGGGGTCCTCGTCTTCGGCGACCCGCTCTCGACCAGCCCGCTCGGGCTCGGGCTGCAGGTTTCGGCGTTCGCGATGGTCTGCGCTTCGGCGCTGCTGATCCCCGCGCGACGGACCGAGCCCGGTCTGCTCGCCGCCGCGACTTAGGTTCTTAGCCCGAACGGCCAGCGGCGGCCAGCCAGCGGCGCTCCTTGGAGCGCATCACGGGCGTGGCGAGGATGCTGCCGAGGCGGCGCTGGGCGCTGCGAACCCGGGAGTCGTTCCCGGCCGGCAGCAGCTTGGCGAGCTGGCGGTACTCGCGCGAGACCTGGCTCTCGCGGAAGGCCGTGGCGATCGCGTTCAGCAGGTCGGCCGGATCGGCAACCGTCGTCTTCGCGATCTCGGCGCCCTCGGCGACGATCCGCAGCTCCGCGGGGTAGCCGCGCGCCGGGGGCGGCTGCATCGGCGCGGCGAGCGCGGCGGCGATCGAGTCGCGCAGCTCGGCGCGCACGGCCTCGACCTCGCGCGAGCGAGCGCGGCCCCGGCCCTGACCCTCCTTGGCTTCGATCAGGCAGGCGCTGCCCATCTCCCCCTCGCCGAGCTCCTCGAGCATCCAGCGGTCGCCCGAGACGGCGAGGATCGGGATTCCCTCCGCGGCAAGCGCCTGGGCGTAGACCTGGACCTCGCTCAGGGACTCGCCGTCGAGCAGGACCTCCATCTCCCAGATGAAGGTGTGCGAGCAGAAGGCACGGGGGTTGGGGGTGCTCGCGTGGTGACCGATCATCACCACGGCGTCGAGCGGGCCGCCGTTCGCCTTGGCCATCGACGGCTCCGCCTCGGCGAGAGCCAGGTCGGCGATCGGCCGGACCTCGACCCCCTCGGGCATCCGCTCGCGTTCGATGTTCGTCCCCACCATGTGCCAGTCGCCGACGGAGATCCGCCCGGCGCCGCCGTCGCGGAGCGCACCGACGACGGTCAGCACCTCGCCGGTCATCAGCCGGCGGCCGCGCGCGTAGGCGGAGGGGTGCGAGGGCAGGCAGTCGCCGGAATCGTCGATCCCGGCAATCCCCTCCATGTCCGCAGCGATCAGGACGTTCACTCGGCGTCCACCCTACCCACACGGTACGTCTCTGTGCGAAGCGTCATCGAAGGCGTAGGCGCACGGAGGTAACGTGGCTCTCCGCGTGTCACGCGACGACTTCTACGCCTCGCCCTTCGGGGTTGCGTACAGCGCCTACATGGAGAGGCCGCGACTCAGCCGAGTCATCGGCCGTGTCGTCTGGGGCGGTGACAGCAGTCGCTACTACGCGAGCATGAACGCCGTCGCGGAGGTGCCGGACGGCGGCACGGTCGTCGACTGTCCCTGCGGAGCCGGGCCGGCGTTCCGGGCGGTCCCCCGCGACGGCTCGATCCGCTACGTCGCGGCCGACCTCTCGCCGTCGATGCTGCGACGCGCCCGCAAGCGGGCCCGGCAGCGCGGCCGGACCGGGATCGAGATCGTCGAGGCGGACGCGACCGCCCTCCCCCTCCCGGCCGACAGCGCCGACCTGTTCCTCTCCTTCTGGGGCCTGCACTGCTACGACGATCCGGCCGGAGCCCTGGCGGAGGCCGCTCGTGTGCTCAAGCCCGGGGGGCGCCTGGTCGGCGCCAGCTTCGTCCGTGGGCGCGAGAGTCTGCGGCAGCGACTCCTGATCAAGCCCGGCGTCGGCGCCTTCGGCCAGGTCGGCACCCAGCAGGAGCTGGAGGACTGTCTTGCCGCGGCAGGATTCGGCCAGGTCGGCATCGAGCGGTCCGGCCCGATGCTCTTCTTCGAGGCCTCAGGCGAGGACCTCGAGAGCGCCGAGACGAGCGGTTAGCCGGCCCTCCCGATCAACACGATCCCGGCGATCGAGGCGGTGGCGAGCAGGGCGAGTGCGATGTCGGTTCTGCGCTCGCTTCCACTGTTCGTCATTGCATCACCTGGAACACCTCAGGTCCCGAGTCGATGCTGTCTCGGGCACACGCCGGCCGGTGACGCGCTCGATGCCTAAGGCGCAGCGAACGAGGCAAATCCGGCCGAGCCGAAACCGCCGTCCAGCTGCCCGCTGGCGGAGTAGCGGGCGACCTCGACCGACTGGGTCGAGCGGTCCCAGCCGGCCAGGAACAACGACCCGACGGCGTCGACCGACATCGAGCGTGGCCGAGCCATGCCCTGTGCTTCGACGTCGACCTTCCCCGCGTCCCCGAACGATCGGTCCAGTGTGCCGTTTGGCAGGTAGCGGGCAAGGCCGCACGGGCCGGCTCCACCCGCGACCAACAGCGAGTTGTCGGGAAGCGCGACGACGGCACCCAGGGAAAGGCGTTCCGGCGGATAGGTTTTCGGCGGCTGGGCTTCGCAGACGACCGTCCCGCCTTCGCCGAACCCGGTGTCGAGCGAACCGTCCCTGTTTCGCCGCATGAGCGCGGGAGAGTGCTTCACCGAGAGCACGAACTTCCCGTCGGGCTGGACCTCCAGCGCGGCCGCGTTCGGCACGATTTCTTCCCCGCTCCCTTCTCCTTCGGGGATGTCCAGCCCATCCCACCCGCCAAGAGTCGGATCGATGACCCCGCTTGGCAGAAACCGGGCGAACGAGTGGTATGCGAGCTCCCAGTCGCTCCCGGAGACGACGAAGCGCCCGCTCGGTTCCATGTCTGCCGCATCCATCGACCAGAGTTCGGAGTACTCGATTCGCTGCGATATCAGGCGACCCCTGGCGCTGTAGCGGAGGATGACGAGGTGATTGACCGTGAAGCCGCAACTGTTTCGCGAGCAGCTGATCGTCGCAAGGACCACGATATGCCCGTCCGGTTGGACCATCAGCTGCTCCACCCCACTCACCGGCAGCCGCACAGCGCCGTCCGTGCCGAACGAGCGGTCCGGCCGGCCATCTGCCCGATACCGGCGCATCGCCGCCCGCCCGCGTCGCGGACCGCCGGCGACCAGGATCCGGCCGTCTCGCTGGAAGGCGAAGTGGGCAGCCGAGCCGTCGACCCGGGGACGCAGCGTCCCACCGCCGGCGAAGGAGGCATCCACCTGCCCCGTGCCCCCCAGCCGCACGATGCGTGGCCGACCCCGATCGCGTCCGGCCACCGCGACCAGCACGCGCCCGCGCTGGTCGATGGACGTCTCGAGCAGCGAAGGCGGGGGCGATGCCTCCGCATCCGCCGGCCCGGAGAGCAGACATGCCCCTGCCGCGAGCACGAGAGCCCAGACCGCCGCTCGATGAGATGTCATGGCAATGAAGGACACGAAGACCGGCCTATCAGGTAGGGCGGAACTACACCTAGTCGTCGCTAGAGAGGCCGAGTTCGTCCTTGACCAAGGACGTCGCGTCGAACACTTCACTCGACTCGGGCACGTCAATCTCGGGGGAGATGCCGAGGTCGTAGAAATCCACGCGCATGTCGAGGGTCATCGGTCCCTCGTCTCCTTCCCGCGGTTCCGATTTGACGAACCTCATGCGTCGAATCAACCCGTCGGCGTCGATCCATGCCTCGACCTGCAGAGGCTCCTCTTCGATCTTCGAGGCGAGATCCTCCGCGCCTTCCTCCCGCAGCCTCTCGACATTCTCGGAAGCGTCGACCGTGCCGCGGTAGCGCGTCGTCGGCACGCCCCGCACGTCCTCCCTGCCGAGCCTCTGCACGTCGCCGGTCACCGCTTCGAGCAGTGCCAGTTCCCCCTTCGCGTCGCCGCCGGCGGGGAGCGGCGCGTCCATCTCTTGGCCCAACGACGAGAAATCGATCGTCATCCACTCGCGCCCGCCCGGCAGTGAACCGAACTGGCTCGAGCGCATGTACATGGCGGCTTCGTCGCTGACCATCTGCATCTTCACCAAACGGGCCGACCCGGAGCTCGGGACCGTCTGAAAAACCCCCCGGCTGCGACCCGTCTCGTCGTTGAAGACCATCTCCCCGGTCGTCGTGAACAACTCCGACCCCGCCGGCGAGGAGGCGATCGCCCGTATCGTGGCCCGCCCGCCCGGTTCGCCCTGCGTCTTCTCGGCCGCCTCGGCGATCGCGTTCAGCGGTCCGTCGCCACCGCCGCCGCCCCCCTGTTGCCAGGCGAACAGGGCAAATGCGACGATCAGAATCGACAGCCCGGTGACGGCCCGCCGAAGGCGCCTAGGGCGCCGACGCCCAGGCGGCTCGCTGCCGAGGGGCCCGGATGTCGTCGTGTCTTGCAGAGTGCCCGAAAAGGTATCGGCTGGGGTACTGACCTTTGCGGCCTAGTCGCCCAATCGGCTGGATAGCTGAGGAAGATGGCGCCCTTTCAGCATGTGCACGACGGCGAGGGTCGCGAACGTGGCGGCAAAGATTACGTGCCGCAGCCTGCCATCGACCCATAGGACTGCAAAAGCCGCATTGCAGAGGCCGATCAGCAGATAGCCCCAAATGGCAAGCTGCCTTTGCCGTGGGGAAAGCTGACGACGCCCTTGCCCGCCTTTGGACAACCCCCGTGTCTCAGTCGCCTGCTCCGAGGCCTCTCCAAACCGCGGCAGCCAGTTTCGCGTGACATCGCCGAGATCGCGTCGCCACCCCAGGCCGACGACGGCGAGGCCGAGCGCAATCGCGACGATCCAGGTAATGAGATCGCTACTCATCGATGCAACATATCGGGAGTATCGCGGCCGTTCGGAGCTGGAGACAACTTCCGGAGGTCAAGGCGTTTCTGAATCGTGTCCCTGCCGCTGCGCGCGATGACCTAAAGACAGCAACCCAGAGCCTGGAGCAGATCGGAAACGCAGTGGTGGGGCACAGCCGCAATCGGACGTTCCACTACCCGTATCCCAGCGGCCGGTATCCGGCAGATAGCGAACTTGAGGCTGCTTTGGAGAACGTGGGCACCGCGGAGGCACAGTGGATCGTCGAGGGCGAGGGCCGCTTTCGTCTGAAATTTGCCGATGAAGTGGCATTGGCCCTCGCGCTCGGCAAGCATGAGCCTTCACAGATCGAAAGACAGCTTGAGCTGTGCGAGATGGCTCCACGGCGTTCGTAAACTTCGCCACCCGCGCGATGGAGACGTATCTCCAGGAGCGAGGTTTCAGCCTCCCGGGGCACTAGGCGTCGCGCAAAGCGGCAGCCCTACTCCGATCGCTCTGAGCTCCGACAGCTTGGCGTCCACCGCGGGGCCAGGCGAACGCGGCCTTTCTAACTACGCTGCGAAGGCCGGTACGATTTCCCGCAGGTCGACTATTTCAACGCGACCCTTGATGTGGTCTGCGTAGTCGGCAACCGTCTTGAACTGCTCGCCATGCAGCGCCTTGAAACGAGCTGCAGCCGCTGTGTTGCGACTCAACACGCTAGACAGCGCCCGCCGGTTGGCGAGGAACCGGTCAGGGTGCTCGCGATCGACGACATACATGTAGCGGCGTTTGCTCGTCTTGGCCGATGCGAGGTTAAACAGGTCGATGAAGAGACTGTTCTGGCGGATCGACTCCGAACCGCCACGCCACTGTATGAACTTGAACTCGGCGATTTGACGATCGGTCACGAGATCATGCTCGCGGCCGGTATTGCCGGCGCCGAGCGACACCGATTCGATGCGCTCGTCCCGCTCTAGGATGTGCGGAAGGGCTACGAGCATCCCGACGGCGTGGATTACAACGTGGATCTGCCCTGCGAGATCCTTGATCTTTAGAGCACCCTTGAGCACCGCTTCGTCAATCTCGTTGTTGGCAATCGTCCGCTCGGTGGCTCGCCGCTGCTTGCCCGTTAGCGACGCCTCAATCGCGCGAATTGTCGCGGTCAGATTGGTTCCGGTGCCGAGCCGAGCGATCGCATCCGTGGCCTTAACGAGGTCGTCTTTCGCCATTGGCAAATTGTCGCTGCTCGGACGAGATGTCGCAGTTGGAAAGAGCCGGCAGTCGGAGGTGTCGCCCCTCGCGCAAAGGAGCAACGACCACGCGAAAGACTAGGCTCGGTCGATGCCTTACAGCACGACCGCATACCAACTGCTGATCTCTGCCCCGAGCGATCTTCCGGAGGAGGACATCCGGGCAGCCTTCGATGCCATCGCCCGGTGGAACGTCCTATGGGCGACCCCAGAGCGCAACCGTCGTACCAACGCACTGGGGCCACCATTCGGCGGCCGAGCACGGCACCAGGCCGCAGGAGTCACTGAACAAGCAGCTTGTAGAGGACGCCGACATCCTGATTGCGCTGTTCTGGCATCGTCTCGGGTCCCCCACTGGTGAGGCTGAGTCCGGCACCGTCGAGGAGATAGAGGAGGCCAGCGTCCATGGGGCGTATGTCGGGGTACTCAGGTGCATCCGTGCTATCCCGCCTGGCGATCTCGATGGTGATCAGGCCAGTCGTCTCGACGCGTTTCTGAATGAGATCCGTCCCAAATCGCTGATCCTCGAGTACGAGGAGGCCGTGGCTCTCCGTGAGCGGGTCGACACGATTCTCACCACCGCCGTCACCGAATTGAGGACCCGGGCAGAGGCGCAGGCCGCTGCGACGGCGGACCCAGAGGAGGAGGCGACCGAACGGGCGACTTCGTCACGAGGAACAGAGGTTTGGCCGCGGGTCGAACGCAGCGAGACCGTTGGGACTGACGCCAGAGGGAGAGCCAAGCCTGAAAGTCGTTGGCAGCTCGTGCTGTCTAACACCGGGGATGAACCGGCGAGGAGGGTGACGTACCGCCTCGAGGCCGAGGGTCCTGACGACAACCTGCCGCTTCAACTTGGCGATCCCGGTGAGCTGGAGGCGCTTGCTCCGCATACGGACGCCGCGTACACGCTCCTCATGCACATGGGGGTAGCTGACCAGGCGCGGTGCGTTGTCACTTGGGAGGACTCCACCGGCGACCGGGAGAACGTGGCCACGCTGCGCTTTTTCTGAGCCGGCCCGCAAAGCAGCTCGTCACATGCGGGTCGGTGACCCGCCTATGCGCGGCGCTCCCAACCTCCACTGCCTCAGCTTCTCGCAAAGCGGGAGCGCACGGCATGCCACATCCCCTGGAGCACCTACTCCGCCTGCTCGGACACAGCAGCTTGGCGACCACGATACCTCTCGCGGATTGGTACTTGGAGCCCCCCAGCAGGGGCTAGAAGGGAATGTCGCCAGCGGACGCAGGTGATGGGGCGAATGGCGCGGTTCTCGAACGCCGGGGGCGGCTCGCCCCGATCTCGTCTAGGTGACCGACAAGGGCGTCCGGCACCAACTCGTCGTACCACCACGCGTCGGCGACTTGGCGATTCTCCTGCCCGGCCTCTTCGGCGATCTTCACTAGCTCGGGCGTCCAGTCCGTTGCTTTCAGCTTCATCACCTTCTGGAGGTTCGTGCGGGCTTCGTCGAAGCTGTGCGATTTCGCGTATTTGTGTACCGTCGCCGCGACGGTGTCGGGTATCGAATTCGGTTCCTCCCCCCTTACCAGCTTGCAGATCTCGGCAGCGATCCGGGTGGCGGCATGGGGGTCTTCCGGATGCGCCTCGAAGCCCTGCCTCGGGGAGACGAACCCGTGCGGGACCGCACCGCACATCACCGGGATGACTTCGATCCCCCGACCCAGGGCGGTCCCGACCTCCTGATCGCACCATTTGCTTTGCAGGAAGTCTTCAGTGAACAGGGCGACGAGGACGTCGCACGTCGCCAGGCTGACCCGGATCTCGTTGATCCACTCCTGGTTCGTCTCGATCCTGTCATGGGCGACAAACAGGTCAATGCCCTCGCCGAGAAGCTTCGCGCGGATTTCGCCCGCCAGTTTCCTGTGGGTCGCGGTGTGGCTCAAAAATACTTTGATGTGGCCATCGAGCCATGAGCCTGCGGCGACCGCGGACGGCGACTTGTCCGACAGGTGTGCGTTCAGGGTGATCAACGTCTCGTCAGGCGCTGCCTTGAGCCGGTCCACGCAGTAGGCGTAGGCTTCGCCGTTCCCCCAGGAGGTCGGGAACCAGCCGATTTCTTCGATCTCGAACGTGTCGAGCGCGAGACCGGCGTCAGTTTGGTCCATGCCGGTGAGCGCCTTGGCGCCGTTCTGGATGAGCTTGATTCTCTCGGTCTTCGACAGCGCCATCGGCCGATGTTAGCGGCGGTCGACGCGATTCGTCCGGCTTTATTTGTCGCGCTAAGCGGAACTGGAACTCCGACTGCCTAGCCGGTGCTAGTCGCCCGGCTTAGCTCGCCGCGCGTCCTCTCCAAGCTTCTCAACCATCTCAGTCCATTGGGCTGCATCAGTCAGGCACCCCCGATCCCTGATGAGCGGCTCAAGGTGGTCTCGCAAATCCTTGCCGGCGACCAGCATCACACGATCGGCCTCAGCTAGGTAAGTGGCCCTGGCATCTTGCGACACTGGCCCTTCCGTTACTGCCCGTGCCGCGCCTAGAACTTCGCATAGATGTCGCGCTTGTGCATCTGCCAAGCGGCGAACCGGCCGGACTCCGCATTCAGTACGCTCGCGCCCGATTGTTCCTGTGCCGAGCGAACGGTTGCCTCGGCCTGCTCGTGGGCTGCGGCGAGGGTTGATTCGGACTGCTTCTTGGCGGTAATCACTCCTCCGACCACCCCAAAAGCGCCAGTCAGAAACGCGACGACAATCGTAACCAAAGCCGGTACGTCCGCGACCACGAAAAAGGCACTCAGTATGGGCGGCACGGCGATGACTCTCACGTCCTTGCCCTAGGTCAATTGGGGTCGAGTGCAAAACACCTACCGCGATACCGCTCCTCGCGCGAAGCAGAAGTCCTGTGAAGTGCACATTGCCCGCATTTGGCCCGCCCGACGCCGTACCAGAGACTTAGCCACGTCGGCCTTTCGATCGGTCTTTACGCGGACCATCTCAGCGCCCCTAGTGACCACTAACTCCGGCTATTTGCCGAGTTCGGCATGCGACAACTCCAACCAAAGGGTAGTGCGACTCTTGTATCAGTTGCAGTGATACCGCCGATATTTGGCTGGGGTAGCGGCATGAAGCCATTCATATATTCACCGGATCTCCGCCGGGGCGACCGAGACGGGCGACGGTGCGCCGGTTAATGATATTTTGGCACGGTGTCGAAAGAGATCTGCTTTGTCATTATGCCCATCGGCAAGGAAGGAAGCCCCGATTTCGCGCACTTCCGATCAGTATTCGACGTGATCATCAAGCCCGCGGCCGAGCAAGCTGGATATGACGTTCACAGGGCTGACGACAGCGCACTAATGGGAAATATGACGAACGAGATCGTTAAGTCACTGGCGACCGCCGACCTCGTAATAGCCGACCTCACAGGCCGGAATCCTAACGTCTATCTCGAGCTTGGCATTCGTCATTGCCTGCGTAAGTCCGGGACCATTCATCTGGTACAAGAGGATCAGGCACTTCCATTTGATGTGGCTGGGTACCGAGCTATCAAGTACAGCACCAACTTCGCCAAGATCGACTCTGTCCGCGAGGCGATCATCGCAGCCATCAGTGAGAAGCGACGCCGGCCAGAGATTGCCGACAATCCCGTGCATGATTCGCTTGACCTCCCTCAGGATTACCGGTCGATCGCTGAGAGCGAACAGGTTGCAGAGCTTGAGGCAACCCAGCGACGGCTGGCCAAGATAACTCGAGAATTGCAAGCGCTGGAACTGAGATACCTCCCTGAGGGTTCAAGTTCGGACAGTAAGGAGGCCAATCCAGAATTCCTCGATGAGCGAGAGGTGGCCGCGCAGTTGAGCAATATCGCATCGGAGATTCGAGAGAATTCACTCCCGAGACAACTTGTAGTTCGAGCTCAACATGCGGCAAACGACGGAAACCTTGAGGAATTGGTTTCAGTTGTGCAAAGGCTCCTACAAAGTCCATTTGCTAACCCGGCAGATCTTCGGACTGTGGCGAGAATCGCGGGTAAGGCAGGTCTCGACGAGCTGGAGCTGCTTGTCTTCGAGCAGACCGCAGCGAAATTTCCTGAAGACAGTTTTAGTCTCGTGGTTTTTGCTGAGACTTGCATTCACAATCCGAATCCGGCGATTAAGGAGCGCGGGAAGAAGATTCTCGAATCAAACCTAGGTATTGAGTGGCGAGACGGAAAGCCTCTGTTTACAAAAGGACCGATTCCAGGTAAGGATATCCGCGTGGCATTTCTACTTGACTTCTACTCTGCAGCCAATCGCCACACAGAGGAGCTAGCTGTCGCTAAGGCTGCCCTCGAGGTTTACGGAAAAACCTCGGTTACTCTGCGCTGTGTGGCTCGAGCGTACCGTTACTCTGGCGACCTGAAGGCTGCTGAAGAACACTATCAAATGGCGGTAGATGTAGATCCAAACGACGGGACAGCTCTGAATTGGTTTGGTTATTTCAGGTCAGGTCAGGAGGAATGGAGAGCCGCACGCAGGCTGCACGCGCTTGCATGCAAGGCGGAACCAGACAGCGCGAGCAACGTGTTGTCTCTTCTGAGCCTCTACGCCACAATGTGTGAAAAGCAAAAGAATACGGATGATATCGAGACCATTGGAGACCTAGCGGCCCTAGCGGTGAAGCGTGGGAATGGAAGTCCTGCAATCCGCTCCGAATGTGCTCAAAAGCTAAACGAGATTGGCCTGTCTGAGATTGCAAAAATGTGCCAGGATGCGGGTTGGCCCGGAAAGGAGGAGCTGCAACGCGCAGATGCGATCGTCACAGGACTGACACAGTCGGGAGGCAACTGATAGTCGCGGTTGCACCTAGGTTAGGCGAGCCGAGCTTTTACGTGTAACGAACTCGATGCGAAGGTACCATCGCAGCGCTCCCTTCGCGTGAGGCTGTCGCGCAAACCCCAACTGATTCGAGCCGACGACGACGTAATCCGGTGTTCGGCGAAAACGGCAGGGGGCTGGGGGACCCGATCAGGCTGTCGCTGCCACCAGGGAGTGCCGGTAGAGCTTCAGGAGGTT
>DATDAQ010000107.1:0-11121 GCA_036525295.1 Solirubrobacterales bacterium
TGCCCCTCCCCAAAACGCTCGGCGGGAGCCTCGCTTGAGTGTTTTGGGGAGGGGCACCGGCGTCCCTTCAACAGCGCACGAGCCTCGACGAGCTCGGCCTCCCGAAGCGTCCTCGGCTCCCCGAAAGCTCCACATGCCCTAAGTCCCATTACGGGCGCCCCAAGCTTTTTTAAAAGCTTGGGGACCCTGGAACCGGGTTCGCAATCTGGGCGTCACTCGGTGACGTGTTGAGAGGAACCCCCTACCTACCTACCTTCGTGAAAAACGCCCACCGGTCGTACAGACCAAGGGCTGCCGCAAGCGTGTCGCCGCGGATCGTCGCGGCGCCTCCGGTGCCGATCAGCTTTGCGGAGTCGATCCGGGGCGAGTCGCCGCGTTTCGTCACGACGACGTCGCGCAGGCGCCCGCGCACGTACGGGCCGAGGCGGGAGTCGATCTCCGACTGCGAGAAGCGGAAGGTCCAGCGGTGCTGGGGGGCGTAGTAGTCGTAGGGGTCGGCGACGCTGCGCAGGTATGGGACCTCGGGGGCGCCGAGGAAACCGGACTCGGTGCGACCGCCGGAGGACGAGAAGTAGGTGGTCTGGGCGATCTCGCCGCCAAAGGTCGCGACCTGGCTGCGGGTGGACTGCACGGCCGCGTCGGTCCGCGCGTCCTCGACGGCGACGCCGCCGTAGACCTGGGTTCGGGTGTCCGAGTAGAGATCGAAGCCGTCGCCCCCCACGTCCGTGGAGAGGGCGATCGAGCGCGAGGCGACCGCGAACGCCCGCAGCGTCGCCATCGGCCATTCGGGAGGGACCTCCGCGGGCACCGAGCCGCGGGCGTAGTTGTTGACGTTGAGCACGTTGACGACGTTCAGCGCCGAGCCGCTCGGGACCGCCTCGAGCGCCCCGCGGTAGACGCCCACGCCGGCGATCCGGATCGTCCCCCGCGAGTCGGCGTGGAGGCGCTCACCGCAGCGGGCGAGCAGCTTCCCCGAGCTCGAGAGGAGTCGCACCGAGGACCCCCGCATGTGCGCCGCGTAGCCGCGGGAGGGGTCGAGCTGGCGTCCGCAGGCCGCGGTCGCGTGCGAGAAAGAGACGTCGCCCGAGCTGGTCGTGAGCAGCACGTGGACCATCGGCGCGCTGCGCGTCTCGGCGATCCCTATCCCGCGAAAGTAGTGGCCGAGGATCTGGCGGTAACCGGTGCCGTGCAGGCCGTAGCCGTAGGCGCCGTAGGCGCTCATGCCGACGCCGTGACCGAACCCGCCGCCCCGCACCAGCCAGGTGACGGCTAACGCGGCCGACGGAGCGGCGCCGGCCAAGAGGAGCCCCAACAACAGGGCTGCGGTCGCTCGCCTCATCCGGCCGAGAATACCGTCACTCCCTCCCGCTCAAAGCGTCTGAGTCACCTCGATGCGGATCCACGCAATACACAGGTCCGCGCATTCGAAAGATCCGCATCCCGACATTTGCAGGGGAGTCAGGGTCTGGCGAGACCGCTCCATGCTTGCGGGAAGGTCACTGGTGGATCCTTCGGCCGCCAACCAACAGACTGCAATCGATTACACAACTGGGAAGGGAGATTCAAAGATGAAACTAATGAGGAATATTTGGCTGGCTGCAATTGTATCCGTGGGTGCCATGGCTTTCGCCGACGCATCGTCCGCAACCACTGCTTTGTGCAAAGTGCAAGAAGAAACATGCGCGGCAAAAAACCTGGTGACGAACCTTCACTTGGTCAACACCTCAGGCTCCGTGGAAACGCTGTCAAGCGAATTGGGCAACATCTTATGCTTAGGCGTGTTAGAGCAGCTAACGGTCTCAGGATTAGGCGAACCGCAAAAAGCCCACGCCACAAGTTTCAGCTCGACCGGCTGCGGAACCACCGCTGCGCACAACAACTGCACCGTGACAACAATCGACCTACCGGATGTGCACTACGTCATCGATTGGTGGCCACCGTTAATTTTATCCTTCTATTTAGGCGATCGCAGGCGAGTCAGCTGCACGCTCTCTGAATTCGTGAAAATAGAATGCACCTATGATGGAACCGGCATGGAACCCGTAGGTGAAAGTGCCTTAGAAAATGAAGGCACTGGCCACGGGATGTTCACGTCCGAAGAAGAACCGATGTCCCTGGTTTCGGGGAGCGGCCCTTGCCCTGAAGAAATGACAGTCGACAACTTATTGGAACCGTTAGAACACGTTTACGGCGCAGAATAATCACGGTTCGGTGAAACCGATCTGCTGTCTGTGCGGCCACCTGGAACTGGTGGCCGCACATCAAACCCCGTCCATCTACAGAAGCTGGCGGTCGATGAAGCCCGCCACCAACACGAGCCAGCCGCCGATCTCGGCGACGATCAGAGCGAGCATGAAGGCGTGCAGGCCGCCGACCGGGTCGTGGAACTGGTTGTCGGTGTCTCGCCGCCAGCCATGGACCATGTACCCGGCGACCGCCGCAAAGAAGTAGAAGGCAAGTGCGCCCGCGGCGAGCAGGTTGACCAGGGTGCCCCAGCCGCTCAGCTCGACGAAGGTCGCGACCAGCAGCAGGGCGAAGCTGTAGAGCAGCGCCGCCCGGTGGGCGATGTCGACGTAGGGGTGGGCGGCGCTCTCCTCCGATTCGACGATCTGCCGGTACTTGAGCACACCGAGCAGCAGTGCCCAGAGGAACATCGCGGCGGCGAGCAGCAGTATGGCTTTGGTGTCTGCACCCAGCTCCACGGGAGGATCCTATGCTTCGCGGACCCCCAACCTAGGAGCCGCAGATGAACACCGAGACCTCATTCGTCACCGGCGTCGACTTCGCCACCGTCTTCGTCAAGGACTATCCGGCCGCCGTCGAGTTCTACGGCAAGATCCTCGGCCTCGAGCAGTCGGCCGACTACGGGAAAACACCAGGCGGCGAGTTCGAGACCGGCAACCTGACCCTGCAGGTGATGGATGCCGCCGCGATCGGGCGCGAGTTCGAGCCCAACACGCACCCGACCGCCTTCCACGTCGAGGACGTCGAGGCGGCTCGCGCCGAGCTCGAGTCCAAGGGCGTCAATTTCCTCGCCGACACCATCGACAGCGGCGTCTGCCACATGGCCATCTTCAGCGACCCCGACGGCAACGTGCTGATGCTGCACCACCGCTACGCCCCGCGCGACTGACGGAGACCCATCACGGTCCGGATCCCAAGCGTTGGCTAATGTCCGAGGCGATGGAGGCGGCAACGGCACCGCGGACGCAGTGGACCTTCGCTCAGTGGGGGATCGTCGTCGTCGCGGCCTTCCAGCTCCTCTGGGCCACGGCGGGGCTGATCGCGGAGCCGAGCTTCGACTTCGGCGACGGGGCCGCGACGGAGCGCGTGCTCGGGGTGGACTTCAACGGCGTCCACGCGCTCTCGGGCTTCCTCCTCTTCCTCCCCGCCTTCTACTTCGTCCAGAAGCCACGATGGGCCGTCCTCTACGCGATCTATGTAGCGGTGGCGCTGCTCGTCACCG
Source organism: Solirubrobacterales bacterium (assembly GCA_036525295.1). Classification (GTDB taxonomy): domain Bacteria; phylum Actinomycetota; class Thermoleophilia; order Solirubrobacterales; family 70-9; genus VRUE01. Next base: position 3,467 of record DATDAQ010000107.1, read on the forward strand.
GCGTCTGGGCGATCTTCTCGACCAGTCCCGCCGGCATCTTCACCTTCCCCAACAACGGCGCCGACGCCGTCCTCCACATCGTCACCGGCGTCGTCTTCGCAGCGATAGCCGCGATCCAGCTCGGCCTCGACCGCCAAACCACCACCTGAGAAGTCGAATCTGCATTTACCCCCTCTGGGGAGGGGTAAATGCAGATTCGCCTAGAACGCGCCGCTCGTTCCCGCGGCACGCAGAGCTAGGAAGAGGATCACGCCGCAGCTGACGGCCATGATGCCCATCTCGCGGCGGACTATCGCCAGGGCGAGGGACTGCTGCGCCTCGGCAGGCAGGGCCTCGATGTCGACGTCGCCGAGCTCGCGTTCGGCGGCGCCCGCGCGGGCGCCCTCGGCGATCAGCGAGACGACGAGGGGAAGGATCCCGTAGAGAAGGTGCAGCTCGTCGCTCGGTTCGTGGCCGGTGAAGACGAGCAGGCCGCCGAGCATCGCCTGGACGAAGACGGCCGCCTGGGCGGCGCGGAGGAAATACCAGAAGGGCACGGAGGGACGATCGCGGAACCAGGCCACGCCTCCCAGCGCGAAGGCGACGAGGTTCAGCGCTATCACGGCGCAGCCGACGACGAGGTGCAGCTCGGGCACGGGCTATTTCCTCCTAAGAGGGTCGGGATTCGGCTTGCTGATGCGGAAAATCACTATGTAGCAATCTGTTACAAGGTGGGTGTATAAAGGCGGTTGCAGGCGGTGGGGCGCCAATCGACGAGGTGCCCCGCAAATCGCCCGCGTCAACCTCGAAATACAAGTGCTGAAGAGCTACCTGCCGATTCTCGTCTTCGCCTTCCTCGGTGTCACAGTCGGGGGGGCTTTCGCGATGCTCAACCACGTGATCGGGCCGAAGCGCTCGAAGCGCTCGACCGCGTCGAGCCTACGGCTGGGCGAGCCGTATGAGTCGGGGATCCCGGTCAAGGCCTCCCACGGGCTGCGCTTCGGCGTCAGCTTCTACCTGATCGCGATGCTTTTCATCCTCTTCGACATCGAGGTCGTCTTCCTCTACCCGATCGCGGTGATCCTCGAGGACGCCGACAGCATCTTCGTCCTCGGCGAGCTGGTCACCTTCGTCGTATTGCTGCTCGTCGCCTTCGTCTACGTCTGGCGAAAGGGTGCGCTGGATTGGAAGTAGAGCGCCAGACGATGCGGTCCCGGCAACTGCGCGCCCGCGACATGCTCCGCGGCGACCTCGAGGGCGAGGAGCTGGAGCGCTACGTCGAGGAGAGGGTCGTGATGACCAACTTCGACAAGATGCTCGGCTGGGCGCGCTCGAACTCGGTCTTCCCCCTCACCTTCGGCCTCGCCTGCTGCGCGATCGAGGGGATACCGATGGCAGCCGTCACGGCCCGATACGACATTGCCCGCTTCGGTGCCGAGGCCGGGCGTGCCTCGCCACGCCAAGCCGACCTGATCATCCTCTCGGGCAGGGTCTCGATCAAGATGGCGCCGATCATCCGCCGCCTCTACGACCAGATGCTGGAGCCGAAGTGGGCGATCTCGATGGGAGCCTGCTCCTCGAGCGGCGGCATGTTCTCCAACTACGCCGTGGTCCAGGGCGCCGAAAAGTTCATGCCGATCGACGTCCACGTGCCAGGCTGCCCGCCACGGCCGGAGGCGGTGCTCTACGGCTTCACCAAGCTGCAGCGAAAGATCCAGGGAAACCCCGACCAGGGCTGGCGAGCCCGCTACGGCGCGCACGGCACCGAGGAGTGGGCGCGCGGAGGACCGCGCAGCGAACCGAGTGCCGAGGCGGCGGAGGCCTATGAAGCTGCCAGGGGGCTGATCGGTGCCTGACGCCCCCGGACTGGAGCTGATCCGGGGGGAGATCGAGCAGGACCACCCGGGCGCCGTGCTGGACACGGGCTTCGAGCACGGCTGCGCGAGCCTCTCGATCGACCCGGCGCACGTCCTCGCGGTCCTGACCTGGCTGCGCGACGCCCCCGGCCAGGGCTACCGCTTCCTCTCCAGCCTGCACGCGGCCGACTACCTCCCGGCCGAGCCCCGATTCGCGGTCCACTACGAGCTGCTCAACCGCGATCGCGTGGAGCGGCTGCGGGTCAAGGCTCTTCTGGCCGATCCCGGCGAGGACGAGCTGCCCGAGATCGACTCATGCGTCGATCTTTTCCCGACGGCCGAGTTCCAGGAGCGCGAGGCCTTCGACTTCTTCGGGATCGTCTTCCGCGGCCACCCCGATCTGACCCGGATCCTGCTTCCCGAGGACTACGTCGGCTGGCCGCAGCGGCGCGACTTCCCGGTCGGCGGCGAGCCGGTGACCTTCACCTACAACGAGCGCAACTATGGCTGAGCTGGCCGAGCGCACCGAGGTGATGACGGTCAACATCGGGCCGCACCACCCGGCCACGCACGGCGTACTGCGGCTCGTCGTCGACCTCGAAGGCGAGGTCGTCCGCGATCTCAAGCCGGTCATCGGCTACGTCCACACCGGGATCGAAAAGTCCTGCGAGGACAAGAGCTACTGGAAGGTCATCCCCTTCGTCGAGCGGATGGACTACGTCTCCTACTTCTTCCAGATGGAGGCCTTCTGCGGTGCGGTCGAGCGCATGATCGAGCTCGAGATCCCGCCGCGGGCCAAGTACCTGCGGACGATCTTCCTCGAGCTCAACCGGATCCACTCCCACCTGGTCTGGCTGGGGACGACGGCGCTCGACCTCGGCGCGATCTCGATGCTCTGGTACTGCTTCCGCGAGCGCGAGCGCATCCTCGACCTCTTCGAGATGGCGACGGGACAGCGGATGCACACGCGCTACTTCCAGGTCGGCGGCGTGATCGAGGACATCCCGCTCGGCTTCGAGGCAAAGCTGCGCGAGTTCATCGCCGACATGCCGGTCCGGGTGGGCCAGTACCAGGCGCTGCTCGACCGCAACGAGGTCTTCCTCTCGCGGACCAAGGGCACCGGGATCGTCTCGCGCGAGCGGCTGCTCGAGCTCGGCGTGACCGGGCCGCTGCTGCGTGCCGCCGGCGAGCCCTGGGACCTGCGCAAGGCCTTCGACTACCTCGCCTACCCGGAGATGGACTTCAAGATCCCGGTCGGGACCGTCGGCGACAACTACGACCGCTACCGGGTGAGGGTGGCGGAGATGGTCGAGTCGACGCGGATCGTCGAGCAGGCGCTCGACGCCCTCCCCGAGGGCCCCTTCATCGCCGACGACCGCAAGTACGTACTGCCGCCGCGCTCGGAGCTCTCGACCTCGATGGAGTCGCTGATCCACCACTTCAAGCTGGTAACAGAGGGGTACCGGGTGGGGCCCGGCGAGCTGTATTACGCGATCGAGTCGCCGCGCGGGGAGCTGGGGTGCTTCGTGCTGGCGGATGGGTCGGCTAAGCCGGCTCGGGTGCACTTCAGGGATCCGTCGTTTGTGAACTTGCAGGCGTTTAAGGACATGTCGGTGGGGAGCTATATCGCGGACATGATCTGCAGCCTGGGGATGCTGGACCCGATTCTGGGGGGGGTGGATCGGTGAGGGGGACGGGGGGCCTCCCCGCCGTCCAATTGCCGGTCCAGTTGGACCGGCAATTTGAGTATCCGCCCGTCGGGGAGGCCCCCCGTCCCCCTCTTCGGAGCCGTCATGTCTGATCTGCCGATTGACATCGCGCTGACCGAGGGGCGGATTCCGGATCGCACGCCGGAGGGGGTTCCGGAGCTGCATGAGGTCGATTGCCCGGAGGAGCTGCGGGAGCGGATTGAGGAGCTGATGGGGCGGTATCCGGATCGGAAGTCGGCTTCGATCCCGGCGCTCTGGGCTGTGCAGCGGCTTTATGGCTGGTGCACGCCGGAGGGGATTCGGCAGGCTGCTGCGGTTATGCGGGTTACGCCGGCTTATTTGGAGTCGGTGGCGAGCTTCTACGACCTGCTGCACACGGATCCGGTTGGGACTCACAAGGTTGCTGTGTGCACCAACATCTCGTGCTGGATGCGAGGCGGGGACGAGTTGCTCGACGCGTTCAGGGACGCCGCTGGTGAGGACCCCGACTTCTTTGTCACCGGGTTCGAGTGCCTGGGGGCCTGCGACATCGCGCCTATGGCCTCGATCGACGAGCGCTACTTCGGGCCGCTGGAGGCGGTCGAGGCGGGGACCGCTATCGAGCAGCTGCGCGCGGGCGCCGACGTTCTGCCCGAGAAGGCGCTGGAGAAGCGGCCGCTGCCGGGAGGGCCCGATGCCTGAGACGCGGATGCTCTTGAAGAACGCCGAAGACCCGGCGCTGCGCACGCTCGCCGGCTACAAGGGTTACGGCGGCTACGCGACACTGGAGAAGGCCTACCGCGAGCTGGAGGCCGACGAGGTGCTGAAGGAGCTCGAAGAGTCGGGGCTGCGCGGCCGCGGCGGAGCCGGCTTCTCGATGGGCAAAAAGGCGAGCTTCCTCCCCCGCGGCGGGGGCGTCGACAAGTACCTCTGCTGCAACGCCGATGAGTCCGAGCCCGGCGCCTTCAAGGACCGCGAGCTGATGCAGCGCAACCCGCACCAGCTGATCGAGGGGATAGCGATCGCCTCGCTGGCGGCCGGCATCGGCCACGCCTTCATCTTCATCCGCGGCGAGTACGACTCGCAGGCCGACGTCCTCGACACCGCGGTCGCCGAAGCCTACGAGGCGGGCTACCTGGGCAAGGACATACTCGGCACTCGGCGCGACCTCGAGCTGGTCGTTCACCGCGGCGCCGGCGCCTACATCTGCGGCGAGGAGACGGCGTTGCTCGACGCGCTCGAGGGCAAGCGCGGCAACCCGCGGTTGAAGCCGCCGTTCCCGGCGGTGCAGGGCCTCTACGGCGGGCCGACGCTGATCAACAACGTCGAGACGCTCTCCAACGTGCCGGGCATCGTCGCCAACGGCGCCGAGTGGTTCCGCGGCTTCGGCACCGAGCAGTCGCCGGGAACCAAGGTCGTCTCGATCTCCGGCTGCGTACAGCGACCGGGCAACTACGAGGTAGAGCTGGGCATCCCGACGCGCGAGCTGATCATGGGCTTGGCCGGCGGACCGGCGGAGGGACGCGAGGTGAAGGCCTTCTACCCGGGCGGCTCGTCCTCCCCCGTCCTCACCGCCGAGGAGGGCCTCGATCTCCCCTACAGCTTCGAGGCGATGGCCGAGGCGGGCTCGATGCTCGGCTCGGGCTCGATCATCGTCGCCGACGACAGCGTCTCGATCCCGCACATGGCCCTGCGCACGGCGCGCTTCTACCACCACGAGTCCTGCGGCAAGTGCACCCCCTGCCGCGAGGGGACCAACTGGACGGTGAAGATGCTGGAAAGGGTCGTGCGCGGGGAGGCGACGCCGATGGACCTCGACATCGTCGCCTCGGTGCAGGAGAACATCATCGGCCACTGCCTCTGCGTGCTCGGCGACTCGATGGCGATGCCGGTCGGGGCGATGGTGCGCAAGTTCCGCGGCGAGTTCGAGGCTGTCATCGCCGAGAACCAGGCGGTGGCGGCATGAGCGACAAGCAGATCACCCTCATCATCGACGGCCGCGAGGTAACCGCGACCGAGGGAGAGATGCTGCACGACGCCGCCAAGCGGGGCGACGTCGAGATCCCGGTCTTCTGCTATGAGCCGAAGCTGGGCGAGCCGGTCGGCGCCTGCCGCATGTGCCTGGTCGAGGTCGAGGGGATCCCGAAGCTGCAGACCTCCTGCTCGACCCCGGTCCGCGACGGCATGGTCGTCCACACCCGTACCGACCAGGTCAAGCACGCGCAGAGCGCCGTGGTGGAGTTCCTGCTCGTCAATCACCCGCTCGACTGCCCCGTCTGCGACAAAGGCGGCGAGTGCCCGCTGCAGGACATCTCGATGGGCTGGGGGCCCGGCAAGAGCCGGATGATCGACCAGAAGCGCCACTTCCAGAAGCCGATCGAGCTCTCGCCGCTGGTCGCTATCGACCGCGAGCGCTGCATCCTCTGCTACCGCTGCGTGCGCTTCAGCCAGGAGGTCGCCGAGGACGAGCAGCTGCAGTTGCTGGAGCGGGGAGACCGCACCTTCGTCGGCACCTTCGACGACCGTCCCTACGTGGCGCCCTTCCACGGCAACATCACCGACCTCTGCCCGGTCGGGGCGCTGACCAGCTACACCTACCGCTTCCGCGCCCGCCCCTGGGACATCGAGCAGGCCGGCTCGGTCTGCACGCTCTGCCCGAGCCAGTGCAACGTCAGCTTCACCGTCCGCGACGAGCAGGTGAAGAGGGTGATCGCCCGCGACAACCCCGACGTCGACGACGGCTGGCTCTGCGACCGCGGCCGCTACGGCTTCGAGATGTTCGGAGCCGAGGAGCGCGTGCGCGGGCCGCGCCTGCGCAGCGGCGCCGAGGCGAGCTGGGAGCAGGCGATCGCCAAGGCCGCCGAGGCCCTGAAGGCCGGTGGCCCCCAGACCGCCGCGATCGTCGGCGACGCCTCCAACGAGGAGGGCTACCTGGTCCAGCGCCTCCTGCGCGAGGCCCTCGGCTCCCCGCATGTCGACTCGCGTTCCGCGCGGGGCCCGGGCCGCGAGGCGCTGGTCCGCCTCGCCCAGCCGGAGATCTCGGCCAAGGTCAGCGACATCGACGAGGCCGACGCGATCCTCCTCGTCGGCACCGACCCCCTGCACAGCTCCCCGATCCTCGACCTGCGCATCCGCAAGGCGATCCGCCGCAACGGCGCAAAACTGGCGGTTGCGACGGAGGCCCCGACGACCCTTGACGGCGGTGCCACCGCGGTCGCTCGCTACGCCCCCGGCGGCGCCGGCTCCTTCCTAGCGGATCTCACCGCCGTCCTCCGGGCCGACGGGACTCAAAGCGGAGATATAGATCGCTTTGAGACCCATCGGCGGGAGGTTGCGGAGATGCTGCAGGTGGCCGAGAGCGTCGTGGTGATCTGGGGCGACCGCATCGCCCGTGAGGGCGAGGGCGCCGTCACCGCCCTGCTCGACGTCGCTGCCGCTCTCGACCTCGCGGGCAAGGAGGGCACCGGCCTCCTTGAAATACCGGAGCTGGCAAATGCCCGCGGGCTGCGGGAGGCCGGCTGCCTCCCCGACGCCGGCCCCGGTCTGACCGACACGAGTGACGGATTTTCCATGTCAGACATGGAAAATCGGCGTCTCGTCGGGATGGGGACCGAGGAGATCCGCGCTGCCCTTGAGTCCCGCGAGCTGAAGACCCTCCTCCTCTTCGGCGTCGATCCCCTCCGCGACTTCCCCGACACCCAAGCATGGAAGAACGCCCTTGCCAAAGCCGACCACATCGTCTGCTTCTCGACCTTCGAGAACGCCACCACCGCGATGGCAGACGTCGTCTTCCCGCTCGAGACCCACGCCGAGAAAGACGGCACCGTCACCCACCCCGACGGCCGCCTCCAGCGCGTGCGACCGAGTGCCTCCCGCCCCGGTGACATCCGTCCCAACTGGGGCGTCCTGGCGGAGTTGTCTCTTGCACTCGGGCATGACACGGGCATCGCTTCCCAGCCCTCGGCCTTCGCAGCTCTCGCCGAAGCTGTCCCGTTCTACGCCGGCATCACCGACGCCGACATCGGTGGCCGGGGAGTCCGCTGGCAGGAGACCCCCTCTGGCGCAAACGCACCCGAGCCGACGGAGGCGCCCGGGGTGGGGTCCCCAAAACACTCAAGCGAGGCTCCCGCCG
>DATDAQ010000108.1:0-2214 GCA_036525295.1 Solirubrobacterales bacterium
CTGCCTGCGGCAGCGATGCCAACGGCGGCGATTCATCAAGCGGTGCGGGCGGCGATTCGTCCGGCAGCACCGAAGGCCAGATCGTTGGCGCCGGGTCCGATGCACAGGAGATCGCACAGGAAGTCTGGACGGCGGGATTCAAATCAGCCGGCCCCGGGGGATCGATCTCCTACGACGCGGTCGGCTCGGAGGAGGGCCGCCGGCGTTTCATCGAGGGAGAGGTCGCTTTTGCCGGCAGCGATACACCGCTTGAAGGTGACGAGCTTGCCGAAGCCACCGAACGCTGCGAGCCGGGCGAACTGATCGAGCTTCCCGCCTACATCTCGCCGATCGTCGTCTTCCCCAACCTCAAACTCTCGGCGATGGAAATATCGCCGCAGACGTTGGCGAAGATCTTCAACGGGGAAATCACCCGCTGGGACGATCCGACGATCCAGCGGGAAAATCCGAGTATCGGCCCGATCGGGCTCCCACCCAAGCTTCCCATCGAGCCGGTTGGCCTCTCCGAGGAGCCGGCGATGACCGAGCAGGTAACCGCCTACCTCGCCTACGAGGCCCCGCGTATCTGGGACTACGGAACCACTGAGGACTGGCCGGTCGACGGAAGCGAGACCGCGACGGACGTGGTGAACGTCGGCGAGGTGGTCGGGGCGAAAGACGGCAGGGTCGGCTACGTCGACCTCAGCCATGTCGGGCAGCTGTTCGGAGTGACCCGGCTCGCCGCCCGGGGTGGGTTCTTTGTCGAACCGACCGCGCAGACCACCACGACAAGGCTCGAAAGTGCGCATCTGGACACGGCGCTCAGCAAGGGGCCGCGGATGCTCCCGGTCGAGTTGGAGCAGAAGGTGCCGCCGGGGTCCTACCCGCTCGTCCTGGTTTCTTACCTGATCGCCTGTACCGCATACGACTCCGACGACGAAACCGCGGCCGTGGACGCATACATCAAGTACGTGGTTGGTCGCAAGGGCCAGGAAGCCTCTGCGCAGGAAGCCGGGACGGCCTACGCGCCGCCCTGGCTGCGAAGGAAGACCTTCGCAGCCATCGACTGACGCGATTTACGTAGCCGCAGTCGCGTCTTTTACATCTTTTTCACATCCTCGACACAGGCAGGTAACAAGCTGCCTGGGGGGCCGCTGCGAATGTTGCGGCGTCAGCGGCCGCAGGGCCGTCCACTGGAGTGAACGACGAGAAGGAGACAGAGTGATTAGCTCTAGATTGCTCGTGGTCCTCGCCTCTGCTGCCGTCCTGGCGGTCGGAGTCGCGGCTTGCGGCAGCGACGACGAAAGTACGGCCGGCGGCAGCAGCGACCTCTCGGGGTCGATTCGCATCGACGGGTCCAGCACGGTGGCACCGCTGACCGCGGCGGTCGCCGAGCAGTTCGAAGCCGAAAACTCCGGGGTCAAAGTGACGGTCGGGACCTCCGGCACCGGCGGTGGCTTCGAAAAGTTCTGCGCCGGCGAGACCTCGATCTCCGACGCCTCCCGCGCGATCGAGCCCGAAGAGGTCGAAGCCTGCGAGAAAGAGGGCATCGAGTTCGAGGAGGTACGGGTCGCGACGGACGCCCTCACGGTCGTCGTCAACCCCGAGAACCCGGTCGACTGCCTCACCGTCGACCAGTTGGGCGCCGTCTGGGGCCCGGACTCCGAGCTCGACAACTGGAGCCAGATTCCCGGTCTGCAAGAGGAATTCGACGAGGAGCTGGCGCTCTTCGGCCCCGGCACCGACTCCGGCACGTTCGACTACTTCACCGAGGAAATCAACGGTGAGGAGGGCGCTTCGCGCCAGGACTACAACAACGTCGGCGAGAACGACAACGCCACCGTCACCGGCGTCGAGGGCGCCCCGGGCGGCATGGGCTACTTCGGCTACTCCTTCTACCAGGAGAACGAAGACGCCCTGAAGGCGCTCGAAGTCGACGGCGGCAAAGGCTGCGTCGCCCCCTCGGCCGAAACCGCCCAGAGCGACGAATACGTGCCGCTCAGCCGGCCGCTCTTCATCTACCCCAGCGCGGAAGCGCTGGAAAAGCCCGAGGTGAAGGCGTTCGTCGACTACTACCTCGACAACGTCAACGAAGTCGCCGAAGTAGTCGGCTTCATCCCGCTGACTGAAGAGCAGCTGGAAGCCTCCAAGGACGCGACGGCGAAACTCGGTTAGTTGCTGCAGGCGTCCAAACCCCGCTACGGCGAGAAGGCCATCCAGGGCCTTCTCGCCGGC
>DATDAQ010000109.1:0-43479 GCA_036525295.1 Solirubrobacterales bacterium
AGGAACTCCCGCGAAGCGGCCTGGAGAGGGGCCCCCGATGGCTCCCCCTACCATTGCCACATGCTGGGCGGTTCCTCGATAACCCTCTTCCACGTGCGCGGCATCCGCATCGCCGTGGACTGGTCCTGGTTCCTCGTCCTCTTCCTGGTGATCTTCTGGCTCTCGCGCTTCTACGCCGACGTGCTCGGACAGAGCAGCACCTCCTCGGAGGCCTTCGGCCTCGCGGTCCTCAGCGCCGCCGGCTTCTTCGGCTCGATCGTCCTGCACGAGCTCGGCCACGCCTTCGCGGCGCTGCGCAACGGCATCGGCATCTCCAGCATCCAGCTTTGGATCTTCGGCGGGATGGCGCGGATGGACCGCGAGTCAGACAGCCCCGCGACCGAGTTCATGGTCGCGGTCGCCGGACCGCTGGTGACGCTGGCGATCGTGGTCGTGCTGACCGCGATCGGCCTTGCGGCCGCCGGCCCCGAGGAGTTCAGGCGCGCCGTCCTGATCGAGTCCGGCTCGGGTGTCTCCGGGGTGCTGGCGATGGTCGGCTGGCTGGCGAGCATCAACCTGCTCGTCCTCGTCTTCAACCTGCTGCCGGCCTTCCCGATGGACGGCGGCAGGATCGCGCGCGCGATCGCCTGGTGGAAGACGGGGGACCGCACCTCGGCGACCCGTTTCGCCGCCAACCTCGGCCGCGTCTTCGCCTACGTCTTCATCGGCGGCGGCCTGGCCCTGGTCGCCGTGGGCGACGTGTTCGCCGGCATCTGGCTCGCCCTGATCGGCTTCGTAATCAACAGCTCCGCCAAAGCCGCCTCGATGCAGACAGCCATCACAGGCAGGATCAGCGACTTGCGGGTGTCGGACGTGATGGACCGAGAACCGGTTGCGATCCCCGGTGAGCTCAGCGTCGAACAAGCTCTCGACGAGTACTTCCTCCGCTACCGCTGGCCCTGGTTCCCGGTCGTCGACGCTGCCTACCGCTTCCTTGGCCTGATCGTCAAAGACAAAGCCGACGAGGTTCCAGAGACCTCCCGCATGACCTCCCACGTCTCAGACCTGCTCGAGCACGACGACGGCACCTTCCAGATCCGCGACGACGCCCCGCTCGACTCCCTGCTGTCGAGCCAGGCCCTGCGTCGCTTCGGCGCCCTGATGGTCGTCGACGCCGACGGCCGGCTCTCAGGCGTAATCACCGCCGAGCAGGTGGGACGAGCCCTAAGAGACGCCTCCTGAGGCACGTCTCGTCAAGGGCGTCCGGGGGTCCCTCCCCAGGCCGCTTCGCGGGAGTTCCTGGGGTGGGACCCCCGGACGCCCTCGCGAGCTGAACGCCTCAGGAATGCGGCCTGTGGCGCTCGATTATTGAGCTGAAGTCCGTGCCGGCTGGCAGCGTGCCGAAGGCGTGGCCCCAGTCGCCGGAGAGGCGGGAGGCGCAGAAGGCGTCGGCAACCGCCGGATCGCCGTAGCGGACCAGCAGCGATGCTTGAAGCGAGATTGCCATTTTCTCCACGATGCGGCGGGCGCGGGTTTGGATCGTGTCTATGTCGCCGGGGATCTCGTCGCGTAGGGAGCTGACGTAGGCGTCGAGCTTGGGTTCTGCGCCGGCTCCCTCAAGGACCTCGGCGAAGAAGGCGTCGACTGAGGCGGGGCTCTTGACCATGCCGCGCAGGACGTCGAGGCACTGAACATTGCCCGAGCCCTCCCAGATCGAGGCCAACGGGGCCTCTCTGTAGAGGCGGGGCATTCCCGACTCCTCGACGTAGCCGTTGCCGCCGTGGCACTCCAGGCACTCGACCGCGTGCGAGGGGGCGCGCTTGCAGAGCCAGTACTTGAGCACGGCGTTGGCAAGGCGCCTGAACTCGAGAGCCTGGCTGTCGCCCGCCGCTACCTCGTCGTAGGAGCGGGCCAGGCGCATCCCCGACACGGTCGCGGCCTCCGACTCGACGCAGAGGTCGGCGAGGACGTTGCGCATCAGCGGCTGGTCGATCAGCTCCTTGCCGAAGGCGGCGCGATGTGCGGTGTGGTTGAGCGCCGCCACAACCCCGGCGCGGTAGCCCGTCGCGGCGCCGATCACGCAGTCGAGGCGGGTGTGGTTGACCATCTCGATGATCGTCGGCACCCCACGCCCCTCCTCGCCGACCATGCGGGCCCAGGCGCCGCGGAACTCGACCTCGCTGGAGGCGTTGGAGCGGTTGCCGAGCTTGTCCTTGAGGCGCTGGATGTGGAAGGCGTTGCGCTCGCCGTCGGGGGTCCAGCGCGGCATCAGGAAGCAGGAGATCCCGGACTCGGTCTGGGCGAGGACGAGGAAGGCGTCGCACATCGGCGCCGAGCAGAACCACTTGTGTCCGACGAGCTCGTACTCGGCGCCGGGCCCGCCGCCGTTCAACGGCGTCGCCGTCGTCGTGTTGGCGCGCACGTCGGAGCCGCCCTGCTTCTCTGTCATCGCCATCCCACAGAGAGCGCCGCTCTTGCGCTCGGCCGGCATCGAGCGCTCGTCGTAGTCGAGCGAGAGGAAGCGCTCCTCCCACTCGGCGGCGAGCTCGGGCTGTTTGCGCAGCGCCGGGATCGCCGAGTAGGTCATCGAGATCGGGCAGCCGACCCCGCTCTCGGCCTGCATCAGCAGCATGAACTGCGCCGCCCGTGCGACATGGGCGCCGGGCCGGGGCTCGCGCCAGGGGGCCGCGTGCAGGCCGTTTCCGACCCCGATCCGCATCAGCTCGTGCCAGGAGGTGTCGAACTCGACCTCGTCGATCCGGTTGCCGTAGCGGTCGTGGGTGCGCAGCTCCGGCTTGCGCTCGTTGGCTTCGACCCCCCACCTGATCGTCTGGCGCGAGCCGCAGATCGCCCCCAGCTCGCGCGTCCGGTCCTCGGCCCACTCGCCGCCCTCGCGGCGCAGTGCCTCCTTCAGCGGCTCGTCCGCGTCAAAGGGGTTGTAGTCCTCGAGCGGCGGGGCCTGGTTGAAGACCTCGTGGGTGGCGGAGGAGCGGCGCTCTGTGGTGGCCATCGGTCTGATTGTCGCAGTTAAAAGACGGTGACGAGTTAGTGAAATGCGTTAGGAACCACGTCGTTCCCGGATATGTACGGGACGAATCCGTAGCTTATTGAGCATGAGCTTCAACGCCCTCATAGCGGTCCTAGCGCTGGGCGCTGTCATCGGCATGACCGCGGTTCTGCGCCAACTGATCCAGCTAGCACTCGTCTTGGCTGAAAATCGGCACTCATTTCCGGATCGGCCGCGCCCAGACATCCATCCCAAGTGAGCGCGCCTGGCGGCTTCGCGGTCGGGGCGCTGCGCCGGTAGCATCGCCCGCCGCGTGGCAAAGATCCCAGTCAAGAACCCAATCGTCGAGCTCGACGGCGACGAGATGACCCGGATCATCTGGGCCTTCATCAAAGAGCAGCTGATCCTGCCCTACCTCGACCTCGATCTCGTCTACTTCGATCTCGGCATCCAGAGCCGCGATGCGACGCGTGACCAGATCACCGTTGACGCTGCAAATGCGATCAAAGAGCACGGCGTCGGCGTCAAGTGCGCGACGATCACCCCCGACGAGGCCCGGGTCGAGGAGTTCGGCCTGGCGGAGATGTACCGCTCGCCGAACGGGACGATCCGCAACATCCTCGGCGGCGTCATCTTCCGCGAGCCGATCGTGATCTCCAACATCCCGCGCCTGGTGCCGGGCTGGACCAAGCCGATCGTGATCGGCCGTCACGCCTTCGGCGACCAGTACCGCGCCACCGACATGGTGGTCCCCGGCGAGGGGACTCTGACGTTGACCTACACGCCCAAGGACGGCTCCGAGCCGGTCGAGCTCGACGTCTACGACTTCCCCGGCGGTGGCATCGCGATGGCGATGTACAACCTCGACGACTCGATCCGCGACTTCGCCCGGGCCTCGATGCGTTACGGGCTCGACCGCGGCTACCCGGTCTACCTCTCGACCAAGAACACCATCCTCAAGCGCTACGACGGTCGCTTCAAGGACCTCTTCGCCGAGGTCTACGAGGGCGAGTTCAAGGCCGATTTCGAGGCGGCCGGGATCAGCTACGAACACCGGCTGATCGACGACATGGTCGCCGCCGCGCTGAAGTGGGAGGGCGGTTACGTCTGGGCCTGCAAGAACTACGACGGCGACGTGCAGTCCGACACCGTCGCTCAGGGCTTCGGCTCGCTGGGCCTGATGACGAGCGTGCTGATGAGCCCTGACGGCAAGACCGTCGAGGCCGAGGCCGCGCACGGCACCGTCACCCGTCACTACCGCCGGCACCAGCAGGGCCAGCCGACCTCGACCAACCCGATCGCCTCGATCTTCGCCTGGACCCGCGGCCTGGCCGCGCGCGGGCGCCTCGACGAGACGCCCGACGTCACACGCTTCGCCGAGATCCTCGAGCGCGTCTGCGTGGAGACAGTCGAAAGCGGTCGCATGACCAAAGACCTCGCACTCCTCGTCGGTCCCGACCAGGAGCACCAGACCACGCAGGAGTTCCTCGCCTCGATCGACGAGGCCCTCAAAGCAAAGGAGATTTTGTGAGCACCCCCGTGAAAGTCACCGTCACCGGCGCCGCCGGGCAAATCGGCTACGCGCTGCTTTTCCGCATCGCCAGCGGGCAGATGCTCGGCCCCGACACCCCGGTCGAGCTCAGCCTGCTCGAGATCCCCGACGCCGTCAAGGCGGCCGAGGGCACCGCGATGGAGCTCGACGACTGCGCCTTCCCGCTGCTGCGCCGGATCGACATCTTCGACGATCCCAAGCAGGCGTTCGAGGGCTGCAACGTCGGGCTACTGGTCGGCGCCCGGCCGCGCGGGCCGGGCATGGAGCGCGCCGACCAGCGCGAGGCCAACGGCGGCATCTTCAAGCCCCAGGGCGAAGCGATCGCCGCCGGTGCGGCAAGCGACGTGCGCGTGCTCGTGGTTGGCAACCCGGCCAACACCAACTGCCTGATCGCGCTTTCCAACGCCGACGGCGTTCCCCGCGAGCGCTTCACCGCGATGATGCGACTCGATCACAACCGGGCGGTCGCGCAGGTGGCCAACCGCCTCGGCAAGCAGGTCTCCGACGTGACCAACATGACCGTCTGGGGGAACCACTCGACCACGCAGTACCCGGACCTGGTGAACGCACGGGTCGGCGGGCAGAGCGCCTGGGACGCGGTCGACGACGAGACCTGGATCGCGGATGAGTTCATTCCCCGCGTGGCCAAACGCGGCGCCGCGATCATCGATGCGCGCGGGGCCTCCAGTGCGGCCTCGGCGGCCAATGCCGCGATCGACCATGTCCACGACTGGGTGCTCGGCACCCCGGACGGCGACTGGGTGTCGATGGGCGTTCCCGCCGACGGCTCCTACGGGGTCGCGGAGGGCATCGTCGCCGGCTTCCCCTGCACCTGCGGCGATGGCGAGTGGTCGATCGTCGAGGGGGCTGAGATCCCGGAGTTCTCGCGCGCCCGCATCGACGCCAGCGCTGCCGAGCTGCGCGAGGAGCGCGACGCGGTCAGCCAGCTCGGTCTCGTCTGAGCCCCAAAAAAAAGCCGGCCCCGTACGGGGCCGGCTCTGATGCTCCAAGGGCCGCGACCGTTCCTACTTGGCCGGGCGGTACGCGCGCCCCTTCTTCGTGACTCGACCCTCTTTCTCGAGTTCGCCGAGGACTCGGTAGAGGTAGTTCGGTTTGATTTTCAACTGTTTTGCGATCTCCGAGGCACTGATCCCGGGGTTTTTCTCCACCAGGGCCACGGCCTGATCGGCACGCGTGCCGCTGCGGCGGCGACGTTTGCGGGGGGCGCCGCCGGCCGAGGCTGCTTTGGGTGGCCGGCCGGGGCCGCGACCGCTGCCCCGGGGACGACCGGGACGACGATGGGTGATGGTGCCACCGAGCTCTGCGAGCGCACGCTCGAGGCGCTTGCGCTCCTCGTCTAGCTCGGCGAGTCGCTTCTTGACCAGGTCGAGAGCCTCGTCGAGTACGTTGCTGGTGCTGGGCATTTCCTTCCTTTCATCCCCTCGGGCTTTTGCCGTTGGGTTCGTCAGCTTCGCGCAGTGTGGCACAGTCACTGTGACAGTGACTATTCATATGGTCAAATCTAACGTTGTCACTCTGGCCGTTTGGTCGAACTAGGTACCGCGTGCAAGCGCTAGGCGCTAGGCGCTGCGCTGCGCCTGGCGCTGGGTGGAGATGCGTACAACGTTCCAGGCGAGTCCCAGTTTCTCCATCGCACCAATAATCAAAGCGGATGGGTCGATCTCCCACCGACGAAGGCCGTGTACGGCTGAGCGTGGAAACGCATGGTGGTTGTGATGCCAGGACTCGCCCAGCGACGGCAGGGCCAGCCAGAAGACGTTGGTGGAGCGATCGTCGGTGTCGAAGCGACGAGTACCGAAAAAGTGGCACACGGAGTTCACGCTCCAAGTTATGTGGTGGACGAAGAAGATCCGAACCAGTCCGCCCCAGAGAAGCCCGGTCGCCGCCCCGGCGAGCGTCCCGCTGAGCGCGTATCCCGCAAGCGCCGGAAGCGCCAGGCTCAGCAGCACCAGAGCGAGGAAGTGACGGGAGATCGCGCGCATCCCGCGATCCTCGTAGAGATCGGGCGCGTAGCGCTTCCAGTCGGCGCGTCCCTGAGTCGACATGAGCCAGCCGGAGTGGGCATGCCAGAGACCGGCGAAGACGCCGCGTACGCCGCCGCCGTGACCGACGTGGGGGCTGTGAGGGTCACCCTCTTCGTCGGTGTGGGCGTGGTGCTTGCGGTGGTCGGCGACCCAGGAGATCACCGGCCCCTGGACCGCCATCGAGCCGGCCGCGGCGAAGAGGTACTCGACCGGCTTGCGGGTCTGGAAGGACCGGTGGGTGAGCAGCCTGTGGAAGCCCACCGTGATCCCGACCGCGGTGAACAGGTACATCACGGCCGCGATCGCGAGGTCCACCGGTCGCACCAGCTGGTTCCAGAGCAGGACGACCGCGGTTACGGTCGCCACGAACGGGACGATCACGGCACCAAGGTTGGCGGTCCTCTCGACCCGGCTCATCGGCGGCATCGCTGCATCTATGCAGCAATCGGCGATCGGTTACTGCCGCTTGCGCGGGAGCGTTCTGAAAACCACGTCCCAGATCGGCGACGAGACGCCGTAGCCGTAGCGGTGGTCCTGGAAGTGGTGGCGCATGTGCTGCTCGCGCAGGCGCTTGCCGAGGTCCGACTTCGGCACGAAGTGGTGGACGTAATAGTGCGTGTAGTCGTAGGCGAGGTAGCCGAAGATGAAGCCGCCGAAGAGCGGGTAGGCCGCGGGGGTGCCGAACACGAGGGCGAAGGTCGCGAAGAAGAGCACGGCGAGCGGGATCGCCACCGCCGGTGGCATCACCAGGCGCAGCTTGTCGTTCGGGTGATCGTGGTGGATTCCGTGGATGATGAAGTGCATGCGCCGACCGAAGGCGTTGTCGGGCTGCCAGTGGAAGACGAGGCGGTGCAGCCAGTACTCGGTCAGGGTCCAGATCGCGATCCCACCGAGGCTCAACCCGATCAGCCCAAGCGCTCCGTAGCCGCCGTCCGCGCCCAGCCACTCCATGGCGACCACGACCGGCACGAAGACGACCGCCGGGATCGACGGGTGCACCCGGGAGAAGAAGTTGAGGAAGTCGCTCTCGAACAGCTGGGGGGAGTCCGCGAGCTTCTGGGTCCGGCTCTGGGAGTCCATCGGCAAGCCCATGGTAGCGACGGGAACCACCCGCTTTCGCGCAAGACGCGGGGAAGCTGTGACGAGACTGTGTCAAAGATGTGGCGCTTTGCGGAAATGAGCATCACGAAAGCCGCACGTCGGTGGCAGTATCGCCTTCGATGCCGCGCAAGCCCAAGCCGCCGACCTGTGACGACTGCTACTTCCGCCGGAACATGCTCTGCGCGCTCGAGCTGGAGGAGCCCTGCGCCACCTTCCGGCCGAACCGACCCGAGGGGCTGGTTCCGCCGAGGCAGCCCGTGCTGCTGATGCGGCCGCCTCGGTGGGCGTCGCAGACTCAGCCTGCTTGAGGCGTAGGCGCGGCGGGTCCTGTCGCGGATTTGGTGCCACCACCCCTGCGGTAGCTAAAGCTTCCTCGGGGTGGTCCCCCAAATCCACGCCACCCCCCGCGAGTGGCGGAGCTGGCTAATGTTTGGCCGGATGCCGGAGCGGGACCTATATGCGTGGGCACGGACTACGTACGTCTCTCGCAGGAGCAGAGGTTTTACGCCGAACGTAGACGTCTATTACTGCGGGGAACCGCAACAGGCTGTGGTCAAGGTCGATCTCTCGGGGGTTGAGCTGTCTGCTGTGGGGATCGAGATCTCGGGGCGGCAGCTGGCGATCGTCGGGGAGCGGCCGGTGCAGGAGACCGAGGGGCGGGTGTACCAGCAGGTCGAGATTCCCTCTGGGCCGTTCCGGCGCATCGTCGAGCTCCAGGTCGACGTCGACGCCGAGCGGGCCAAGGCGACCTACGAGGATGGCGTGCTGCGGGTCGAGTTGCCCCTGCGCGACCCGGCCGAGAGCACGCGCCGGGTCCCGATCGGGAGGGAATAGTGCCGGGCCGTACCGACGAGAGGCGGCACTGATGGATGGCCATCCCGTGCTCGAAGTGGTCGAGTCCGAGCTCGACGCCGAGGATGCGATCCGTGCCTCGGAGCCCCTTCCCGACGCGCTGCCGGTCCTGCCGCTGCGAGAGACCGTCACCTTCCCCGAGACCCTGACGCCCCTCGCCGTGGGCCAGGAGCGCTCGATCAAGCTGGTCAACGACGTGCTCGGCGCCAACCGGATGCTGGCCATGGTCGCCGCCCGCGACCCCGAGGACGAGGAGCCCAGCCCCAAGGGCCTCTACGAGATCGGCGTCGTCGGCGTCGTCGCCCGCATGCTCAAGGTCCCCGACGGGACGCTGCGCGTGCTCGTCCAGGGTACCCAGCGGGTCCGCCTCGGCCCCTACGTCGCCGAGGAGCCCTACCTGGTGGCGCGGATCGCGGAGCTGCCCGACGTGGTCGAGGACGGGACCGAGCTGGAGGCGCTGACCCGCAACGTGCAGCGCACCTTCTCGGAGATCATCGAGCAGATCCCCTACCTGCCCGAGGAGCTGCAGATGGCCGTTGCCAACATCGACGACCCAGCCGCGCTCGCCCACCTGATCGCCGGCGCCCTGCGCATCTCCACCGAGGAGAAGCAGGAGCTGCTGGAGGAGCTCAACGTCGTCGCCCGCCTCCGCCACCTCTCCCAGATCCTCGCCCGCGAGCTGGAGGTGGTGCAGCTCGGCACCCAGATCCAGTCGCAGGTCGAGTCGGAGATCGACAAGGGCCAGCGCGAGTTCT
This sequence comes from Solirubrobacterales bacterium, assembly GCA_036525295.1. GTDB lineage: Bacteria > Actinomycetota > Thermoleophilia > Solirubrobacterales > 70-9 > VRUE01. The sequence goes on from DATDAQ010000109.1 coordinate 9,292, forward strand.
TCCTGCGCCAGCAGATGAAAGCGATCCAGGACGAGCTCGGCGAGGGGGATGAGCAGCAGGCCGAAGTCAACGAACTGCGCGAGAAAATCGAGGCGGCAAAGCTCCCCGAGCACGCCCAGAAGGCAGCCGACCGGGAGCTCTCGCGGCTGGAGAAGCTGCCGCCTGCTGCGGCCGAGCACGGGGTCATCCGCACCTACCTGGAGTGGCTGACCGAGCTGCCCTGGGCCGCGGAGACCGAGGACAACCTCGACATCGCCCACGCGCGCGAGGTGCTCGATGCCGACCACTACGACCTGGAGAAGGTCAAGGACCGCATCCTCGAGTACCTGGCTGTGCGCAAGTTGAAGCCGGACTCTCCCGGGCCGATCCTCTGTTTCGTTGGCCCGCCGGGGGTCGGCAAGACCAGCCTCGGCCGCTCGATCGCGCGGGCGCTGGGGCGCGAGTTCGAGCGGATCTCGGTCGGCGGGGTCCGCGACGAGGCCGAGATCCGCGGTCACCGCCGCACCTACATCGGCGCGATGCCGGGCACGATCGTCCGCGCTCTGCGCGACGCCGGTTCCCGCAACCCCGTCTTCATGATCGACGAGATCGACAAGATGGGTGCCGACTTCCGCGGCGATCCCGCGTCGGCGATGCTCGAGGTGCTCGACCCGGCGCAGAACGACTCCTTCCGCGACCACTACCTCGACCTCGAGTACGACCTCTCCGAGGTGATGTTCATCGCCACCGCGAACGTGCTCGACACGGTCCCGGGCCCGCTGCAGGACCGGATGGAGACGATCGAGCTGGCCGGCTACACGCTGGAGGAGAAGAAGCACATCGCCCGCCGCTACCTGGTCCCGCGCCAGATCGAGGCCAACGGGCTGAAGCCCTCCCAGATCGAGTTCGCCGACCCGGCGCTGGCCGCGATCGTCGAGGAGTACACGCGCGAGGCGGGCGTGCGCAACCTCGAGCGCCAGATCGGCACGGTCTGCCGCAAAGTCGCGCGCGAAGTCGCCGAGGGCAGGGGCAACGGGAAGGTCAGGATCTCGGCCAAGCGGGCCCGCGAGCTGCTCGGACGCCGTCGCGTCTTCGCCGAGCAGCGGCGACGCACCAAGGTCCCCGGCGTCGCGACCGGCCTCGCCTGGACCCCGACCGGCGGCGACGTGCTCTTCATCGAGGCGACCTCGATGCCGGGCTCGGGCAAGCTGACGATCACCGGACAGCTCGGCGACGTGATGAAGGAGTCCGCGCAGGCGGCGCTCTCCTATGTGCGGGGCCACTGGCGCGAGGTCGCTCCCAAGCTCGACGAGGAGTGGTTCGCCGAGCACGACATCCACATCCACGTTCCCGCCGGGGCGGTGCCCAAGGACGGGCCCTCGGCGGGGGTGGCGATGACGGTCGCCCTTGCCTCGCTGATCTCCGGTCGCCCGGTCCGCAACGACGTGGCGATGACCGGCGAGGTGACGCTGACCGGCCAGGTGCTGCCGATCGGCGGGTTGAAGGAGAAGTCGCTGGCGGCCCAGCGAGCGGGGATCAAGCGGGTGCTGGTGCCGGAGCGCAACGAGGGCGACGTGGCCGAGATCCCCGAGCACGAGCGCAGCGAGCTGGAGTTCGTCTACGTGGACGAGGTCACGAAGGCGATCAAAGCGGCGCTCGCTTCCTAGCGCATGGAGGCCGCCGGCGCGCTGGGCAGGGAAGTCCTGTCGACCTATCTGGAGGCGGCGCGGGAGCTGGTGCGCTCACGCTCACGCGCCTTCTGGATCGTCGCCGGGCTGACCGTCGCGGCGGCGGTGCTCCGCTTCGCGACGATCGGCCTGCAGAGCTACCACCACGACGAGATCGTCACCGCCAGCCGCGTCCTCCGCGGCAGCTTCTGGCACGCGATGGACGCGGTCGGGTTCAGCGAGTCCGCACCGCCGCTCTACTACGCCACGGCTTGGCTCTGGACCCAGGCGACCGGGACCGGCGAGGTCGGCCTGCGCTCGTTCTCGGCGCTGGCCGGAGTCGCCATCGTGCCGGTCGCCTTCCTCCTCGGCGCCGAGCTGCGCGGCCGGGCGACCGGAATCCTCGCCGCGGCGCTGGTCGCGGTCAACCCGATGCTGGTCTGGTACTCGCAGGAGGCGCGCGCCTACGCCCTGCTCACCCTGCTCACCTCACTCTCGCTGCTCTACTTCGTTCGCGGTCTCGAGCATGGGCGGCGCCGCGACCTCACGCTCTGGGGCCTGGTCTCCGGCCTCGCCCTGGCGACCCACTACTTCGCGATCTTCCCGATCGCCGCCGAGGCGGCCTGGCTGCTGTACCGGCGACGCCGGGAGGCGACTCGCGGCGCCGCCATCCTCGCCGCCTTCGGCCTCGCGCTGGCGCCGCTGGCGATCCACCAGATGTCCCTCGGCCACGCTGACTGGATCTCGAACTTCACGCTCGGCCACCGCCTCTGGGAGATGGGGGTGACCTTCACCGTCGGCGAGATCGGCGACGTCATCGCCCGCCCCGAGCGGCCGCTGCTGGCGTTGGTGCCGGTGGTCGCGATCGCGATCTCGTTCTGCCTCCTCGCGCTGCGGGGAGGTCGCGACGAGCGCCGCGCGACCCGGCCGCTGCTGGCGGTCGTCGCGGTCACCGTCGGGGTCCCGCTCGCCATTGCCCTGGTCGACCCCGGCAAGGACTACGTCCTGGCCCGCAACCTGCTGCCGGCGCTGCTGCCGCTGCTGGTCGTGGCCGCGATCGGTCTCACCCTGCAACGCGCCCGCCGCGCCGGCGCTGTCGCCGGCACCGTGCTGGTCGCCTACTCGCTGGGCTTCTCGATCTGGGCCAGCCTCTCCCCGGCGCTGCAGCGTCCCGACTGGGAGGCTGTCGCCTCCGCCCTGGGCGAGCCGAGCACGCCGCGGGCGATGGTCACCTGGACGATCGGAGAGGCTCCGCTGCGCTACTACCTCTCGACCGGCTCCCTGCAGGCCCGCCCTTCCGAAGGCTTCGAGTGGTGGGTAGGGGAGGTCGACTTCATCTCCGACGGTCCCGCGCCGCCGCCCTCACCGAAACTGCTCGGCCCCGGCTTCAGGCATGCCGGCTACGAACAGGTGGGGCGCCTCTACGTGCGCCGCTATGTGCGCACCGGCCCGGGCCTGGTGCCGTTGCGGCTGCAAGTCGTGCGGGATGCCGAGCTTGGCTTCCGCAGCAACGGGGTACTTCTCGACGGGATAAGCCCCAGCTGACGGTTGAGATTCGAACGCAGTTATTCTGAGTGCCCCGGAGATTCCCAGCGAGGAGAAGGTATGAGCAAGACAAAGACCAGCCAGGCCGCCGACCTCTATTCGAACGCACGGGACAACCCCTACGTTCAGCGCCTGATCGAGGACGAAGAACTGCGCGACAGCCTCAAGAAGGCATTCGACGCGGCGCGTGGGGCCTACGGCCGTGCCACGGGCAACGGACACGGTGCCGTCAAGGCCGTCACCAGCGACAAGAAGGTCCAGAAGGACCTGCGCGTCGCGGCCGAGAGCCTGCGCGATGCCTCCGAGCAGCTCCGTGCGCCGAAGAAGCGCAAGAAAAGCAAGCTCGGCCGTCTCGTCCTGCTTGCGCTGGTCGGGGCCGCAGTCGCCCTGGTGCTCAGCGAGGATGCTCGCAAGACCGTCTTGGACGCCCTCTTCGGCGCCGAGGAGGAGTTCGAGTACACCAGCACGACCAGCATCAACGGCTCCTGACGGCCCAAGGCGCCGCCAGGCGGCGTCCTCGGTCGCTCGCGTGCAGAGCACGCCACGCTTCCTGCGTCCTTGCCTGGCAACGCCTTGGCCTCGTCAGCCAGTAATAGACTGGCCAAATGGAGGCAGCTACCAAGGAGCGCGAGCTCAGCGGCGAGAAGGCGCAGCGCATCATCGATGCGATGCGGGTCAGCGTCGCCAAGCGCGGCGCTGCCGGCTCGACCTTCGAGCACGTCGCCGGCGAGGCGGGGGTCAGCCGTGGCCTGCTCCACTACTACTTCGGGACTAAGGAGCGGCTGCTGGTGGAGGTGGTGCGGCGCGACGCCGAGATCCGGATCGCCCGGCTCGACGAGCCCCTGGCCAAGGCCGAGACCGTCGACGACGTGATCGACGTCCTCGTCGCCAGCCTAATGGACCTGATCGAGAACGAGCCGGCTTTCTTCCTCCTTCTCTATGAGCTCTTCAGCGCCGGTCGCCGCAATCCGGAGATCCAGCACGAGGTCGGCCAGCTCTTCGAGCTGACCCGCTCCCACGTGGCGGAGGTGCTCAAGGCGAAGGAGCGCGAGGGAGTGCTCAGCCTCCGTTTCGACGCCGAGGCGATCGTCTCCTACCTCTTCGCCGTTGGCGACGGCTTCGCCCTGCAGGCGCTCTCGGACCCGAGCCGGGACAACAGCGGCGCCCTCGCGGCCGGCGCTGCCTCGGCCCGGTACCTGCTCGTCAGCGAGTAGCTGGCGCGTTAGTCGGACATAGTCCGAGTTTCGCGCCCAGGAGTGATCGTCCTCACGCCTATCCCTTCTCTGTAGAAGAGAATTCCAGCGGGGCGTCGGCCTAGCTTTTCGGACAGATAAGGCAAACGGCCCCCGCACTGCCGAAACAGCCGGGGGCCTGGCACCGAAAGGCGGTCACCTTCCGATGCAGGACAACCCTAGTAGTTGCCCGCCCGCGTTCGACGAGCGCGAGGACAAACCGATGCAGCGCGCCATCCTGGCGTTCCTGCTCTACGAATTCCCGAAGCAGTTGACTCGGGAAGAGTTGCGCTACGCGGTCGACAGCGGCAAAGGCAAAGAGATCAGGCGGGCGGTTCGCTGCCTGGACGTGACGGGCCTCGTCTGGTGCGAGGGGGATTTCGTGCTGCCGACCCTGGCGGCTCGGCACTTCGACTGGCTGGAACTCTCGTGAACGTCGCAGAGCAGTTCGGAGACAACCTGAGACGCCAGCGCAAGCTGGCGGACCTCTCCCAAGACGAGCTGGCCTTCCGCGCCTCGGTTCACCGCACGGAGATAAGCCAGCTTGAGCGAGGGCTAAGGCATGCCCGCGTGGATACCGTGGCGAAGCTCGCCGGAGCGATGGAGATCGACCCCGGAAGGCTGTTCGAGGGGATCGTCTGGGAGCCAGGGGAAGCCCGTCCCGGCAGTTTTCGGTCGTCTGCGTGTGAAAAAAGTAGGGTCGGTTAGATGGGGGAGCCTGAAGAGGCGAAAGCCGGGCAGAGCAGCAACGGGCCGCTCAGCACGGCGTTTGCCTTGCTGTTCATCATCGCCTGCATTGCAGGGGTTGTGCTGCTCGTCAAGGCCCTCTATCCGGCTGACCTGCCCTCAACTACGAATCCCGACTTCATAGACAACGTGTTCGACAACCGAGCCGTGGTCTGGGCGGCTCGGCTCCTGCTCGTCTCGGCCGCAGCAGTCCTCGCGTTTGGCGGTCTATTCATCGTGATCTCGACTGGCATCCGCATGAAGAACGGAGAATGGCTCCGGCGGGCCGGCCCTTTCGAGATTTCGGAGACTGCTGTGAGCGAGATCGAAGGCCAGGTGGACTTCTGGCGACAGGCTGCCTTGGCCGGGCAGGAGGAAGTTGCCGAGCTAACGGAGCGCCTAGAGGAGTCCGACGAACTGATCGAGCAGCTTCACAACATGCTCGACGATGGATAAAACTTGGGAAATCCCATCCGAGGCCCCTTCTAAATAGGTCTATCCTGGATAGGAGCACGCATGACGCAAGAGCAGATGAACAAGCGCGTTGAGCGGACGCTTAAGCGAAATCAGGCGGCAGTCAAGCAGGCCAACAACCGCGGGCAAAGGCTGAATCGAGCCGCAGAGCGGTCAACGAACGTCATCGACCGCGCGTTTAAGCAGCTTCGCCAGGGTAGCTAGCGCTACTCAAGGCATGCCATGCCTAAGCATCCAGCGAAGGCCAAGCAGAGGACGGAGAAAGGGCTTGAGATCCCCGTCCCGACCAAAGGCGAGTTCGACGCCAACCTGGCTAAGGTCGCTCCGCCAGCAAGTCGTAAACGCCCTGGCGGGAAAGACCGGCCTCCGAAGCAATCTGGGTGATCGGGACCCCGGCCTCTCGCGCTGCCCCGCAGTAGCGGCGTAGATCGTCTGTCGCCTCTCGCTTAGCTGCGTCGGCTTTGCCGCGACGTTTGGCGGCGCTGCGGATGCTTCGCAGGATGGCCGTCTGCTCGCTCATCGCACGGCCTCATCGAGCAGGGAATGGAACATCGAGCGGTGCCCGTAGGTCCGGTGGTTGTAGCGCCAGGCGTACTCGTCCAGATAGGACTGGAGCCACTTCTGCGACACGGCCTTGTAAGCGCCGCGCATCCCCGTCTTCATGTTGCCGAAGAAGCCCTCGATCGTGTTCGTATGGATCTCTCCGACCACGTAGGAGCCGGAGGAGTGGTTGATGATCCGATGGCCTGCGAATTCTCTGCCGACCGCTTTATAGGGACGCCAGTCGTCCGTGAAGATGAAGGAGTCCGGGTTGACGTTGGCCCGCACGGCTCCACTAAGCGGCTCCCCCCGACGAGCCTCGATCACCCGCACGCGGACGCGCCCACCGCGCTCGACCATGCCAAGGACGGTTGCCTTGGCTTCGCGGAACTTCGCGGCTTCCGAGTAGGTCATCCGCTTGCGAGCCTTCCCACCCCAGGAGGTCTCGTCTATCTCGACGTCGCCTTTCAGCGGCTGGGTGCGGGCCTCGTCCTCGGCCATCAGCTCGTTCCGAATCTTGTTGAACATGCGCCAGGCGGTCTTGTAATGGACTCCAAGCTCGCGCTCTAGCTGCTTGGCAGATATGCCGCAACGAGTGCTCGTCATGAGGTACATGGCGTGGAACCACAGGCGCAATGAGGTCGAGGAGCGGTGGAAGATCGTTCCGGCCGTGGGATGGACGTGCAGGCCGCAGGCCGTGCAGGTCCATGACTGCCGCCCCTGCTTGGTCGCGTAGCGCTTGAAGCGCTTGCGAGCGTCGCAGCGCGGGCAATGCGCGTGTTCGCCGTCCGGGGAGTAGCGAGTCCGCCATAGATGCTCTAGGCAGGCGGCATCGTCGGGGAACTCCGCAAGGAACTCGGTGACCGAGTAGTCCGAGGTCGAGGACTTTGCCCGCCTCGGTTGGTGGCGGTTGGCCGGTGGCATGGTGTAAAGCTACTTGACATATCGGACGATGTCAAGCTGATTGACACAGCTTCTCTTTGGCCTTTAGGCTGCGCATCGTGGCAAAGGCAAAACGGCTACGGGAACAGCGCGCAAAGGAAAAAGCCAAGGAGGAGAAGGCGGTCAGCGCCTGCGCTTCACTGCACGGCCCCGTCGCAAAGCTGGATCGCGCAAGGACGCACTTTCAAAGCTTGGGCGCGAGCTTGGAAGCCTTCATGCGATCTAAAACGCACGACTTCGTCGTCACCGAGTTCGACCCGAACACCGGTGAAAAGGTCGTCAATCTGAAGATCCTTGAGGAGCCGAAGAACCCGGAATGGGGGCTCATCCTCGGGGACATGGTCCATAACCTGCGCTCCGCCCTGGACCATCTCGTCTGGCAGCTCGTAATCCTCAACGGCAAGAACCGCGCCGCCAAAACCAGTTTCCGATCATCGGGGCTAAGAAGGAGTACTGGGAGATTCCCAAGGACCGATCCGAGAGCGTCAGAGACCGGATGCTCGCTGGCGTCGCGGAGGAGCACAGGGCATTCATCGACGTGGTTCAGCCATTCAATGGACGGCGCGATTCTGAAACCAGCACCGCCCTCTCCATCCTTTCCTCGATCTCCAACGCCGACAAGCACCGCGTTATCCACGCCGGTTTTGTATTGACCGAAGAACCGTCGCCTGACATTTTCGACGCCACTACGACTCATCCGGGCGGAGCCGCCATCAATATGAAAATGAAGTGGGGCGAACTGAAAGACGGCGCAGAGATCATGCGATTTCGCCCCGATCCCCCCGATGCGCGCGTGAACGTGAACGCCGAGATCCCCACGTACATAGCGTTCCGGCACGGTGGGCACGACCTCCGCGTCGAGGAAATCAAGGTCATCTTCAGTTGGGTCGATGCCTATGTGAGGGGCTTTGAGCCGGTCTTCCGGGGCGAGTTGGCCATGGGAGAGGGTTCCCCGATCAGAGCCTTTCGCCCCGAGCCGGCCACCTAGCTGCTGCTCAGCCACGACGACCTAGCCGCCCTGCCTGGGCCGAGCTTCTACAGAGAAGGGATAGGCGTGATCGTCCTCACAAACGATTGGGTTCCTCTGCGAAAAGCTGGCCGTCCAGCCGATGCACGACTTCATGGTCAAGCTCGCAGGGTTCCTCGGCCGTCGCCGCCGTCTGGTCCTGCTCACCTGGATCGCGGTCGTCGCGCTGGCGCTGCCGTTTGCCATGAATCAGACCGACCACCTCACCGGTGGCGGCTTCGACGTGCCGGGAAGCGAGTCGAAGGCGGTGAGCGACTCGCTCCAGCGCGACTTCGCGGAGGAGACCGGCGGCATCACCGTGCTGCTGCGGGCCGAGCCGGGTGCCGGCGCGGCAGCCGGATCCGCGGCGATCGGCCGGGTCCGCCGCGCCGTCGCCGGCCTCGACGAAACGACGCTTCCCGTCTCGGCGGTTCGCCGCGCGGAGGCCTCGCTGCGGAGCACCGGCTCCGCCCTGCTCCCCCTGCGCAGCGAACAGTCGGCTGACCGACAGACGGACTCGGCCACGATCCTGCGCGAAGACCTCGACCTCGGTGTCGCCGAGGGAGGCGTGACCACCTACCTGGCCGGGCAGCCGACCGTCTGGGCGGGGCTGCAGGAGCTCTCCAAGGAAGACCTCTCCAAAGCCGAGGCGGGCGGTTTCCCGATCGTCGCCCTGATCCTCCTCGTCGTCTTCGGTTCGCTCGCTGCCGCGGTGCTGCCGCTGACCCTCGGCTTCGTCAGCGTGATCGTCACCGGCGCCCTCATCTACTTCCTCTCGCTGGAGATGAGCACCTCGGTCTTCGTCACCAACATGGCCTCGATGATCGGGATCGGGGTCGCGATCGACTACTCGCTCTTCATCCTCGCCCGTTATCGCGAGGAGCGGACGAAAGGACGCGACCCCGATGCCGCGCGCTCGGAGGCGCTCGCCACCTCCGGCCTGGCGGTGACCTTCTCCGGTCTCGCCGTGATCGTCTCGCTGGCGGGGCTGTGGATGGTCGACAACCAGGCCCTGCGCTCGATGGCGCTGGGGGCGATGACCGTCGTCGCGGTCTCGATCCTCACCGCGACCACCCTGCTCCCGGTGCTGATCGCGATGCTCGGCGACCGTGTGATGCCGGGCGGCATCGTCGCCAAGGTGCTGGGGATCTTCCGCCGGCGTGGCGAGCGCCCCGACCGCGAGGCTTTCTGGGTCAGGTGGACCAACCGCGTGATGGCGCATCCGTGGGTCGCGGTGATCGGGGTCTCCGCCGTCCTGCTCACGCTGGCGGCGCCGCTGCTCTCGGTCGAGACCGGCACGGGCGCGCTCGAGCAGTTCCCCAAGGAGAGCGACGTGCGGGTCGGCAACGAGCTCGTCGCCAAGCAGCTCGGCGGCGCCGCCGACTCGGTCCAGATCGTCGCCTCCTTCGACGGCTCCAACCCGAGCCGCGCCGACCGCGTCGCCGTCCTCTCCTTCTCGCACACCCTTGCCGGGGCGCCGGGCATCGACAGCGTCGCCCCGCCGGTGTACGCCGGTAGCGACGTCCTGGTCCAGGCGACCCCGAGCGCCCCCAGCGAGTCCGATGCCACCCGCGCCCTGATCGGGCACCTGCGCGACTCCGTCATTCCCGCCACCGCCCTGAGCCAGGTCGCCACCGTCGACGTCGGCGGCGAGACCGCCCGCAGCGACGACGCGCGGGCCCAGATAAACGGCTCGATGTGGAAGATCGTGCTCTTCGTCTTGGCGCTCAGCTTCCTCGTCCTGGTGGTGATGCTGCGCTCGCTGCTCTTGCCACTGAAGGCGGTGCTGATGAACCTGCTCTCGATCGGCGCCGCGTTCGGCGTCCTCGTCGCGATCTTCCAGTGGGGCTGGCTCGACGGCCTGCTCGGCTTCGAAAGCCTGGGGGCGCTGGACACGATCAACGTACCGCTGATCTTCGCCATCGTCTTCGGCCTCTCGATGGACTACGAGGTTTTCCTGATGTCGCGCATGCGCGAGCGCTACCTCGAGCACGGCGACAACGAGCGCGCCGTCGCCGAAGGGCTGGCGACCAGCGCCCGCACGATCTCCTCGGCTGCGGCGATCATGACCGCCGTCTTCGGCGTCTTCGTCCTCACCGGCGTGCCCTCGATCAAGGAGCTGGGGGTGGGTTGCGCGGTGGCGATCGCCCTCGACGCGACCCTGGTCCGGCTGATCCTCGTCCCTGCGGCGATGAAGCTGCTGGGCGCCTGGAACTGGTGGATGCCCTCCTGGCTTGACCGCGCCCTGCCCGATCTCAGCTTCGAGGGCGGCGGCCGCGAGCCCGAGCCCGAGCTGACCTGAATAGGCTTGCGGCCATGAGCGACGACCTCGCCTTCGCGGGAGCGGCGAAGCAGGCGGAGATGGTGCGGGCGGGGGAGGTCTCCCCGACCGAGCTGGTGCAGCACTGCCTGGACCGGATCGCCCGCCTCGACCCGCAGCTGAACGCCTTCCGCAAGGTCCTCGCCGAGAAGGCCCTGCTCGAAGCACAGCAGGCCGAGGCGCGGCTGAAGGCGGGCGAGGAGCGGCCACTGCTCGGCGTGCCGGTCGCGATCAAGGACGAAAGCGCCGTAGCCGGCGAGGTGACCAGCTTCGGCACCGACGCCTTCACCGAGCCCGCGACGGAGGACTGCGAGATGGTGCGGCGCCTGCGCGAGGCCGGCGCGATCGTGATCGGCCTGACGCTGCTCCCCGAGCTTGCGATCTGCGGCTTCACCGAGTCGGCGACATATGGGGTGACGCGCAACCCGTGGGACCCGCAGCGTAGCCCGGCCGGCTCGAGCGGCGGCTCCGCGGCCGCGGTGGCGGCCGGTCTGGTCCCGATTGCGTCAGCCGGCGATGGCGGCGGCTCGATCCGCCTGCCGGCAGCGTCCTGCGGACTCTTCGGGCTGAAGCCGACGCGGGGGCGGATCCCACTCGACCCGCTCGACGAAGGCTGGAACGGTCTCGCGGTCCTCGGCTGCCTCAGCCGCACGGTGCAGGACACGGCGCTGTGGCTGGACATCACCGCCGGCGGCTCGAACGAGGCTGGAGCGCCGCCGCCCCCAGAGCGACCCTTTCTCGAGACGGCGAAGACGGCACCGGGCAAGCTGCGGGTGGCCTACTCGACCCTGGCCCCCCGCGCCGCCGCGCCGCCGACCGTCGACCGCGTCGTCAAGGACGTCGTCGCCGACGCCGCCGAGCTGATGCGCTCGCTCGGCCACGAGGTGGCGGAGCAAGACCCCGACTGGGGCGGGATCGGCAACAACATCACCCCCAGATTCCTGCGCGGCGTCTCGGAGACGGTCGACGCAGTGCCCCACCCCGAGCGCCTCGAAAGCCGCACCCGCGGCTTCGGCCGCCTCGGCCGCCGCCTCCCCGACTTCCTTTTCGAGCGAGCCCTCCGCGGCCGTGAGATAGACGCGGCCCGCATCAACGCCCTCTTCGACTCCCACGACGTCCTCATCACCCCCGTAATGGGCGGCACCGCCGTCCCGATCCGCCGCTGGGAGGGCAGGAACGCCATCCGCACCGTGATCGGAATGAGCCGCTTCTACCCCTACTGCGTCCCCTGGAACCACCTCGGCAACCCGGCGATGTCGGTGCCGATGGGCTTCGCGGCCGACGGGTTGCCGCTTGCGGTCCAGATCATCGGCCGCCCGGGCGACGAGGCGACGCTGCTTTCGCTCGCGGGACAGCTCGAGGCCGAGCGTCCCTGGGCGGACAAGCGGCCGCCGGTCTCGTAACCGAAGGTCGCGGCTCGCTTCAGCGCCGCTGCTGGAAAGCAAAACGCCCGCCGCGGTAGCCGCGGCGGGCGTTTGGGTAGCTACAAAATGCTCTTGCTTGCTATTCGCTTGCTTTGACCGCTGCGGGTTCCGCGAGCTGGAATTTGCCTTCGAGGACCGCCGTGTTGGTGCCGGCCGGGGACGGCAGGCCGACGATCGAATCGACGAACGGGTCGATGAGGAACGAGAAGAGCCCACCGCAACCGTTAGCTCCGGGTGCCGCGAACGAGTTGTTCACAAAGGCGCCTCCGCTCAGGGTCAGGATCGTTCCCGCTTCGTTTTCCGCCGCTGTTCCAGCACTCCCGTGGATGGGTGTATTCGGCGGGGGCGGCGACGTTTCCCCGGTGGTGAAGGGGATCACGACCGGTTTGGTGTTCGAGCCGATATAGCAGTTGTTGCCGAGGAACGAGTTGCTCAGCTTGATCTTCGTAGGCAGCACGAGAGCGTCGCCTTCTTCGCTGACCAAGTTCCCGAGGCTGACTTTAATCGCTGACGCCGGAGCCGCCAGTTCGACCGTGGCCGTGACCCCGGTGAGCCCTTTGTTGATGGTTTCGTTGAACAGGTCCCGCAGGAATTTCGGCCACCATAGGGGCGCCTGGATTCCCAGGAGGCCTCCCGGAACCGTCTGCGGGGTTTTCACGAGGGTTTCGCCGTTTTCGGCACCGACGAAATCAAGGCCTTCTGCGCCGAGCGCAAGCCCGCCTTGGAGAATCTGAGGGGTTTTCAGCGGAACGGTTTTTTTCCCGATCTGGAAGAAGCCACTGGTCGTTTCCGCGTAGGTGCAGAAGAAAATGGTTTTGTTCAAGGGGCACTCGGCGAACTGTTTGTATTCGCCTGTCGGGTTGTGCGACGAGGCGAGCGCCTGCGATACCGGCACCACCAGCGCAGCCGTCAACGCCATGGCAATGAAGAGCCTTCTCATTGGACTGGTCCTTTCGGTTGCTCGTTGGGGCGGCAGGTTGAACAAAGACAGACAGCCGTTTCCTGACGCAAGGCCCCAACCGCCTCTGTGCAACGAAAAGCCGCTCCATCGGTTCTACAACCGACCGCGTATGAGAAGGAAACTTTTATCAAATAGACATATCTAATGCAAATGGCGGAGCTGAGCCCGGCTTACCGACCGGGCTTCGCAAGGTCTCGCCGCCCCTGAAGAAAGGGCGCCGCGACCCGAAGGCCGCGGCGCCCTTTGAGTTCGGACCAGCTCGTGCGCCTAGGCGCCTGCGTCGAGCTTGACCGAGTGTCCTTCGCTCAGCAGTCGCTGCACTCCTTCGAAGCTGACCACCGGGCCCGTGCTGCTCTGGAACTTGAGAGTGCCGGCCGATTTGACTTCGTTGTAACCGTGCGACACGTACGACCCGCTGTTGACGAATGTTCCCGGGAACATTCCGACGAACCTGTAGGGACCAACCAGTCCACCACAGTTTTTGAACGAGAAGCTCACGACATCAACGCCGTTTGGCGCGAAGGTGAGTTTCGTGCTCGGAGTCGACGTCGGACCGGTTGCCGATGTCGCCGTCATCGTGTTGAATTTCAGTTCCGATGACGTCAACTGACATCCTGGGCTCCACAGGATGCAACCAGTTAGTGTCAGTGCGTATTCTTCGAGCTTCGCCTGCGTGCCTGTGTTCGTCATGGTCCCACTGCCGGTGGATCCACCGCATCCGATATGGAACAAGGTTTCGCCCCAGGTGAATTTGATGTCGTATTCGATTTCTCCACCTTCTTCGAGCAGGTTGCTGGATGTGAACGGCGATGAGGTGAGGTGCTGCCACCCCGAGTTGTCCGCATACCAGTTCGGCGTCCCCAGTACCACGCCGCTCGCCGCTGACGTCGCCGGCGTGCTGCCGTTGACGTCGGTAGCGGTGACCGTCACCTTCAGCGTCTTGCCCCAGTCTTCAGCGACCGGTGTGTAGCTGGATTTGGTCGCGCCGCCGATTTCCGTACAGGTTTCGCCGGTGCAGCGCTTCCACTGATACCCGTAGGTGAGCGGATCGAGACGGACGGCTTCGCCCGTTTCGGTGTTTTGGAGGCCGATCGCGCCTTCGGCACTGGCTTTGGGGCCGGCTTTGGACCCGATTCGAAGCGCTCCGGTGCCTGAGCTTGCGGCGGTGAATTCGACCCGCGAGAGGTCACTCAGGTAGAAGCCGTTGATCACCCCGACCAGTTTGTAGCTGCCCATGATGGCGCATTTCGCCCCGGCAAGCGTGAACGTCCCGAGGCTGGTGCCCGTCGGCGAGATCGTCAACTTCGGGGTCCCTTCGAGTTTCGAGAGGGAGATCGTCGCGCCGACTTTTTCGCCGAAGGAGGCCGTGCAGGAAGTCCATTTCCCGCCGGTCGTGCATTCGGTGAATTCGATCTCAAAGGCACCGGTGCCATTGCCCCCGCCGACCGGGTTCTGGATCGAGGAGTTCGAGAATTTGTTCAGTTCGCAGCTGACGAACCCTTCCGACCCTCCGATGGAGGCTTTGAACGTGATCGGCCCGCTCTGCGGGGTGACGGCGATGCCTTTGCCTTCTTCGAAGGCTGTCCCCGACCCGTTCTGCCAGTGGAGGGGCGCTTCGCTGTTCCACGTTCCCTTCGTCGCCGAGACCGATTTGCCGATTTCCGGCGAGCTCGGCGAGATCGTCGGGGCTGCAGTGTTGACCGGCGGCGCCGCCAGCGCCGTGGCGCTGAACGCTCCAACGAGCAGCGCGACAGCCAGCGCCGCGGAGCTGAATGCGCCCGCCCGCCCGCGCATAGATCTGCGTCTCCTGTTCATGAATAGAGCCTCCCAATTCGGTTGCCTGGCAGCCCCGGAGATTCGGGGCCGTTCGCCGATTCTCCGTGGGACCCAGGCTTGGGCGCCCCACCAATCTGCAAAGAGAAACCGAGATGTTTCTTGTCAGGGGGAAAAGGGAACGTCGAGGTCATAGAGGCGCAAGGTGACCTCCATCTCGGTCGCGCAACTCGCCAACGGGCGACCGACGCGGGCGGCGACGTCGTTGAGCCTGTTCGTGACCGTCTGCCGAGTAACGCCGAGGGCGGCCGCGGTCGACGAAACCTGTTGGTCGGCCGCGAAGTAGGCGCGCAGCGTCTCCCGTAAGACCTCGCCCCTATCGCGATCGCCCTCGAGCACAGAGAGGTACAGCTGACGCAGCGAGGTCACCGCCAGATCGTCCTGGAGGACAGCGGCGAGCAGGGAGACGTCGACGTAGCGGAGGATCGGTCGGTCGCGATCACGGCGGGTGATCGGGTACGCCGCCTGGGCTTGACGATGGGTGAGGCGCCACCCCGCCAGTCCCTCGCCGGGCTCTCCGATCGCAACGCATGAGCCGGTCGGCAGACGCGAGACGACGAGGCTGGACAGCTCCCTGGAGTCACGGCGGCGCCTCGCTCCGATCCAGGCCCAGAGAAGCCCTTCGGGTCGTTTCAGGATCAAGAGGCGGGCATCGAGCTCCCCGGCGATGTCCTCGATCGCCTCCTCGAGATCCTCGCCGGAGGCGATCAGGCCCAAGTGCCATCCTTCGAAGGGGTAGGAGAGCTCGGCCACGTCGACGAACTCGCCGGCGAGCAGTCGCTGGATCCTCTCTGCCCGACGCTCCTCGCTGCCCGAGACCGGCGTCGCCTCACGGTTGTACTCCTCCGTCACGGCCGAGAGGAGATTGTCGAGGGTCGTGGCCTGGATTCGCAGCAGGCTCTTGAGCGCGGTGCTGTCAAACGATATGCCTGCGTTCTCTGCCTCCTCGATCAGGAAGTCCTCGATCAGGGTGTGGCCTGCTAAATATCGACGCAGTACGGTGTCGAGGCCGATGTCGTTGCGTGCCGCCATCCGCGCCTGGGCCAGGAGTGCGACCGGCACCGCCAGATCTGGCGCATCACTCCCGCGTTCGAGCTTGGTCAGGGCGAAGTCGAGCCCCGCCGCGACCGCGGACCTCAGGCCCTCCGTGTAGGAGGGATCTTCGACCAGTGTGGGGTCGGCGATCGACCGTACTCGGTTGAGCATTGCCTCTTCCACCTCGCCATGGCGAGAGCGGAGGCGCGCAGACAACTCCTTGCTTGGGTTGCCTGCGGATTTTCTCATCCCTAGAGCTCTTGGCCCTGGCTCACCGGAGGTTCTGCGAGGCGGACGACGGTCGAAACCCTCGCCTTTCCCCTGCGCCTCGCCCTGCCCCGAGAGGTGTCCCATCCCTCACGATCACGATGCAGGACCCCAGCCGGACAATTGTCGAGCATGGAATTCGTGACGCGCCCGAGAGTAGCGTAACGCTGTAATGCTCGATATTCGAGGCACGACGTGCGAGCCATCCCCACATAAACCATGAACCTCCGTGCCATCTGGCGGGCCCTGCTCGTCCTCCTGCTCGACGCGCTCACACTGCTGCTGCTCTCGGAGGCGATGCCGGGCTTCGTTCTGGACGGCGCGCCCGCGGCGCTCGGCGCGGCCGCGCTGATCGGGCTCCTCAACGCCCTGATCTGGCCGGCTCTCGCTCGCTTCGCGCTGCCGCTGACCGTCCTCACGCTGGGGGGCGCGGCGCTCCTGCTGAACGGCCTGCTCGTGACCTTCGCGATCGACGTCCTGCCCGGGGGGGAAATCGAGGGCGTCCTCGAGGGGGTGGTGGTGACAATCGCGATGGCGGGGGTCACCGCGATCGTCTACGGACTGCTCGCGATCGACGAGAACGAGGCCTGGTACCGCTACGTCGTACGGCGGCAAGCTCGGCGCCGGAAGCAGGCGGTGCGGAGCGAGGTCCCCGGCGTCCTCTTCCTGGAGATCGACGGCCTCGCCCACGACGTCCTGCGCCGCGCGCTCAGCGACGGCAGCGCCCCGAACCTCGCCGCCTGGCTGCGCAGCGGCTCACACCGGCTGGCGAGATGGGAGACGGACTGGTCCTCGCAGACCGGTGCCTGCCAGGCCGGTCTCCTGCACGGCAGCAACGAGGACATGCCGGCCTTCCGCTGGTGGGAGAAGGACCGGGGCGCGGCGATCGTGACCAACCACCCACGTGACGCGGAAGAGCTGGAGCGGCGGCACTCGAACGGGCGCGGCCTGTTGCACGCCGACGGCGCCAGCCGCGCCAACATCCTCTCCGGCGACGCGCCGCACTCGATGCTGACGATGAGCACGGCGCTGCGACGCCGCCGGCCGATCGGCCGCGACTACGCGGCGTACTTCGCCCGTCCCTACGCGGTCGCCCGCACGCTCGTCCTCGTCCTCGCCGACATCGGCCGTGAGCGCCGCGCGGCGCGCAGCCAGGTCCGCGACGACGTCCGGCCCCGGATCGCCCGCAGCCGCTCCTACGCGCTCGTCCGGGCCTGGGGCACCGTCGTCCAGCGGGACCTGCAGGTCGCCGCGGTCGTCGGCGACGTCCTCGCCGGCCGCCCGGCGATCTACACCACCTTCCTCGCCTACGACGAGGTCGCCCACCACTCAGGCATCGAGCGGCACGACGCCCTCGCGGTGCTGCGCGACCTCGACCGCCAGATCGCCAGGATCGCCACCGCCTGCGCCGAGGCCCCGCGGCCCTACCGCCTCGTGGTGCTCTCCGACCACGGGCAGTCGCAGGGGGAGACCTTTCGCGACCGCTACGGGGAAACGCTCGAGGACCTGGTCCGCTCGGCCTGCGACTCGGGGAGCACGATCGTCGCCGAAGGGGGCGACGAGGACGCGCTCTCCTACATGAGTGCCGGCCTGACCGAGGTCGCGCGCGACGACACCGTGGCGGCGGGCGCCGTGCGGATCGCGACCCAGGGGCGCCGCGACGACGGCGTCGTCACGCTCGACGCCGATACGCGCCGCGAGGTCGAGAAGGCGCACGGCCGGGAGGTCCCCGAGATCTCCGTGATGGCCTCCGGCTGCCTCGGCCTGGTCAGCTTCCCCCGCGAGCCGGGGCGGGTGACCCTCGAGCGGCTGGACACCCTCTATCCCCGCCTCCTGCCGGCGCTCCGCGACCACCCCGGGGTCGGGTTCGTCTTGGTGCGCTCCGAGCGCTCGGGTGCCATCGTCGTCGGCAAGAGCGGGACCCGGTTTCTCGACGAGGACCGGGTCGAGGGGGAGGACCCGCTCGCGGGCTTCGGCCCCCACGCCGCCGAGCACGTGCGGCGCACCGACGGCTTTCCGCACTGCGCCGACCTGATGATCAACAGCACCTTCTGGCCGGAGTTCGGCGAGGTTGCCGCCTTCGAGGAGCTGGTCGGCTCCCACGGCGGCATGGGCGGGACCCAGAGCTTCCCCTTCGTGCTCCATCCGAGCGAGCTGGCCTGGCCCGAGGGCGACGTGGTCGGCGCCGAACGGGTCCACCGGATCTTCCGGGGCTGGCTGGCGCACCTCGGGCACTCGAGCTACGAGAGCGAGGTCGCCTCTCCCGGCGCCAGCACCCGCGCCTCGACCTGAGGCGCGAGGGCGCGCATCCAGTTGGCGAACTCGCGGGGCGGCGAATGCAGCGGGTCGGGGCGGAGCCGGGCCAGGCCGAACGGGTAGAGCGTTCCCCAGTGGATCGGGACCACTGCCCGCGGGGAGAGCAGGGCCGCGGCCCGCGCCGCCCGCTCGGGGTCGAGATGCCCGGCCCCGATGCTCGTGCCCCAGCCCCAGATCGGCAATAGGGCGAGGTCGATCCCCTCGTCGCCGATCCCCTCCATGCCGTCGAAGAGGTCGGTGTCGCCGGCGAAGTAGATGCGCCGCCGTCCGCTCAGGTCGAAGCCCACCGCCCGCGAGGCTCGCTCGAAGCGACGCCCGCCGGCCGGGTGGTTCGCCTCGGTGGCGGTGACGCGGACGCCGCCGACGCTGCCGGACTCGCCCGGGGCGAGCTCGCGGACATCGCCGAAGCCGAGGCTCTCGAGGAAGTCGCCAGCCCCCGGCGAGGCGAAGACCGGCACCGCCCTGCTCAGCCGGCGCAGCGAGGGAGCGTCCGCGTGGTCGTGGTGGAGGTGTGAGATCAGCACCGCGTCGACGCCCTCCGCCAGCAATGAGTCGGGGGCCGGCCCGTGGCGGCGCAACGGGCCGACCCGGCGCCGTAGCACCGGATCGGTGAGCAGGCGGACCCCGTCCATCTCGACCAGGACGGTCGCGTGGCCGACGTAGGTGACCCGAGCCGCCTCGGTCACTTTGCAGCTCGTGCGTGGCCGTGTCGGGGGCGCCACGTATCGTCCGGCCTCTCGATGAGTCCAAGGCGCACGATCCAAGGGCGGTTGCGGCGGCCTGGCCGCGAAAGCGAGGGCGCCGGGGGAGATTTCGTCGAGATCGATCCCGCCGAGCTGAGTGGGATCTTCTCCGCTCCGGCTTGGCTGCGGGACCTGGGCTTCACCGCCTGGCTGCTCGTCGGGGTGGCCGCGGCGCTGATCGGCGCGATCTGGCTCCTCGCGCTGACCGAGACGATCGTGCTGCCCGTGATCGTGGCCGGGATCATCGCTTCCGTCACCTCTCCGCTCGTTGACCGGCTTCGCCGGCACGGGGTCCCAAGGGGGATCGGCGCCGGGCTCGTCTTCCTCACGATCATCGCAGTCGGCGCCGGGGTCGGGCTGATCGTCCTGACCGGAATCGCGAGCCAGGCGGACAGCATCTCCGCCAGGCTCAGCGAAGGGGCAAGCGAGATCGAGTCCCTCGTCAGCGACCTCGGGGTGAAAGCGACGACCGCCGCGAACGCGAACGCCGATGCCAGCGCCTCGGTCGGCGCCGGCTTCACGGCCCTGACCCATGGCCTGCTGAGCGGGATCGACGAGCTGGCGTCGCTGGCCGTCTTCCTCTCGTTCACCGCCCTCAGCCTCTTCTTCCTGCTTAAGGACGCGCCGACGATCGGCGCCTTCGTCGAGCGCCATCTGGGCGTGCCGGTTCCGCTGGCTCATTCGATACTGGGCCGGGTGGCCGGCAGCATGCGGGGGTACTTCCTCGGGGTCACCGTCGTCTCGCTCTGGAGCTCCCTGATCGTCGGTGCGGGGGCGCTGCTCCTCGGCGTGCCCCTGCCGGGCACGATCATGGCGGTCACCTTCGTCGGCGGGTACATCCCGTATCTGGGCGCCTGGGCCGCGGGAGCCTTCGCGGTCCTGATCGCCCTCGGCGGCGCGGGGCCGGAGGCGGCGCTGGCCCTCGCAATCGTCGTGCTGCTGGCCAACGGCGTTCTGCAGCAGCTCGTTCAGCCGATCGCCTACGGCGCGGCCCTCAAACTGCATCCCTTGGCCGTGCTGATCGCGACGATCGCCGGCGGTTGCCTTTTCGGCACCGTTGGGCTGGTGCTGGCGGCGCCGCTGCTCTCGGCCGCGGTTCGGATCTCGGCCGACGTCAGTGCCGCCGAGCGCGAGGCCCCGGTCTCTAACTGAACAGTGGCGGGGCCCGGCCGTCCCACTTGTGCTCGAGGGCCCAGCGGGCACCGACCGTCCAGGCCTGGACGCGATTGGCGATAGGGATCGGGCGGGGGCCGTCGGAAGAGACGGCGAACAGCTCCGGTGCCTGGCCGATCGCTTCGACCGCTTCGAGGACACCCTGGCGAAGCTGCTCCGCCTTCTCGGTCTCGCCTGTCGCGCGCAGCCCGCCCCAGCCGAGCCACGAGTCGAATGGCCAGACCGCGCCCCGGTGGTAGGCATCCGCTGCGTACAGCGGATGCTCTGAAGAGAGGGTGCGAAGGCCCCACGGGGTGAAGACGTCTGGGCGGCAGAGGCGCTCGACCGCCCCCGCGCGAGCGGGCCGCGGCAGGGCATCGGCCCACAGCAGCCAGCCGAGTTGCGAGCCGGCGCCCGGAACCCTCTCTCCACTGGCGGCGATGGCGAGGGTCTCGGGGTCGAACGCCTCGCCGATCGCGGCCGAGAGCTTCTCGGCCGCCTCCCTCCAGCGCTCTTCGCCGGAGAGTACGGCCAGGGCGCGGAGCGCGACGACGCTCACCGCCTGGGTGTCGGCGTCGGCGAGCGGCGGCTTGGGAACCACGCCGGTCGGATCGAGGATGCCGGCACCGTGGTGGACGGGATCGGCGGGATCCTCGGCGTCGCGCCAGCCCTGCTGCGCAAGGCCGCCCGTGGCGGACCAGTCCGCCGCCGCGCTCGAGCGCTCGCTCCAGCCAACCCGCCGCCGCGCGCCAGGACCGTTCGAGCTCGCGCGCCAGCGAACGGTCGTCGAGCGAGGCGAGCAGGACGAGGAACCACTGGGTTGCGTCGGCGGATCCGTAATAGCGAAGCTCCCCCGTCCGCACCGGCCAGCCAGCCTCGCGGAGCCGACGCGGGGCGCGTGGCCACCACTCGTGGACGATCTTGCCCGGTTCCTCATCGGTCTCCGGGCCCTCACGCTCCCCCTGCAGAGACGCGAGCGAGCGCAGGGTGGCGCGAGCGACCTCGGGCCGCGCCGGCAGCACCTGCAGCGAGACGATTGCCGAGTCGCGCCCGAAGAGGGCGTGGAAGCGGCCCGGGTCCTCCACCGCGACCGCTTCGGCGCTCGCGTAGGGCCAGCCCACCGGCGAGAGGAGGGAGTCCAGCTCGGAAATTTCCCGCGATGACGAGGTCCAGGCGTTGCCAGGCAAGGACGCAGGGAGCCCGAATAGCAGCGCTATTCGGGCGACTGAGGACGCCGCATGGCGACGATCTGGGCCCGTCATCAGCCCTTGACGGCGCCGGCGGTGAGGCCGGCGACTATGCGGCGCTGGAAGATCAGCACCAGCGCGATCAGCGGAACCGTGACGACGACGGATGCGGCGCTGATCGTGCCGAGCGGGATCTCGAATTGCTGGCTGCCCGTGAAGAAGGCGATCGCGGCCGGGACCGGCCGGCGGTCGGGCGTGCTGGTCAGCGTGATCGCGAAGAGGAACTCGTTCCAGGCGAAGATGAAGACCAGCAGCCCCGCGGTCACGACCCCGGGGGCGCTGAGCGGAACGACGATCTTGCGAAAGGCCTGGAAGCGGGTCGCCCCGTCGATCAGGGCCGCCTCCTCCAGCTCGCGCGGGATGTCGCGGAAGAAGGAGGCCAGGATGTACACGGTCAGGGGAAGGCAGAAGGCAAGAGAGGGGAGGATCAGGCCGAGGTAGGTGTTGTAGAGGCCGATGTCCGTCCAGATTTCGAAGATCGGCGCGGCGATGGCGATCGGCGGGAAGGTCGAGATCGAGAGCAGGATCGCCAGGATCAGGAACTTGAAGGGGAGGTGCAGCCGGGCCAGTGCGTAGCCGGCGAAGGAGCCGATCAGCAGCGAGAGGACGGTGACGCTGCCGGCGACGATCGCGCTGTTGCGCAGCGCCTTCGTGAACGCGGTGTCTTCGAAGATCGACGTGTAGTTGTCGAGGGTCGGGCTCGGCGGCAGGAGACTCGCGGTCGAGAGGTCGGCGCCGGTCTTCAACGAGGTGTTGATCAGCCAGTAGAACGGGAAAAGGCAGAAGAGGACGATCGCCGCCACCGCCACCCAGATCAGGGCCCGTCTCATCGCTCGCCCTCTTCCTGGGTCAGCGCCCGGATGTTCCCGCCCATGAAGCGGATGTAGAGGAACGAGATCCCCATCACCGTGATGAAGGTGAGCACCGCAAGGGCGGAGCCGAAGCCGGTGTTGCGGTTGGTGACCAGTTCCTCCTGCGCGATCAGCGACAGCGTTTCGGTCCCGTTCGCGCCACGGGTGAGTATGTAGGGGAGGTCGAAGATCCTCAGCGCGTCGAGGCTGCGGAAGATCAGCGCCACGGTGATCGCCGGTACCAGCAGTGGCAGCGTGATGCTGCGGAACCGCTGCCACGTGCTCGCCCCGTCGACCTTCGCCGCGTCGTGCAGCTCGTCGGGGATCCCCTGCAGCCCGGCGAGCAGCAGCAGTGCCATGAAAGGCGCCGTCTTCCAGACGTCGGCGAGGATCATCACCGCGAGCGCGTAGCCTTCCTCGCCGAGCCAGACGACATCTGCGCCGGGCAGCGAGAGGGCGCTCAGCATCGTGTTGACGAAGCCGAGTTCGGGCTCGAAGATCGTGCGCCAGGTGATCGCGGTGACTACCGTGAGGATCGCCCAGGGAACCAGCACCACGGCGCGCAGCACGGCGCGCCCCCGAAATGCCTTGTGCATGACCAGCGCCATCGCCAGGCCGATCACCAGCTCAAGGCTGACGGAGACCGCGGTGAAGACGATCGTTGTCGTCCAGGCGCCCCAGAAGTCGGAGGACCCGAGCGCGTCGATGTAGTTGTCGAGCCCGACAAACCTCGAGAGGCCCGGGGTGATCACGCTGTATTCGTTCAGCGAGAGCCAGATCGCGTAACAGATCGGATAGGCGGCAACGAGCGCGATCACCGCCAGCGAGGGCACCACCATCGCCGCGCCGAGGCGCCGCTCCCCTCGGAAGAGCGACCGCTTCCGCCGGGGACCTCGCAGCCGCTCGGCCTTGGCCTCCATTAGAACCTCGCTAGCGCATCCTCAATTTCCGAGCTCATCTTCGAGGTCGCCTGGTCCGGCGACTCCTTGCCGTTCAGGACTTCGAAGACGTTGTCGTAGATCGCCTGTGAGATTTCCGTGTAGACGGGGGAGACCGGCCGGGCCTGTGCCTGTTCGACCGCTTTCAGTAGTTCCGTGGTGAATGGGATCTCCGTTTTGACTTCCGGGTCGTTGTAGACGGAGGTGGTGGTTGCCGGCAGCGTCGCTTTGATGAACATTTCCTTCTGCGCGGGTGGGCTGACCAGGAATTCGGAGAAGGCGAGCGAGCCGTCGGGATTGTCGGTGTAAGCCGAGATGCCGAGGTTGTAGCCGCCGACCACCCCCGCGCCTTCATTGCCGCCGAAGCCCGGGAACTTGACGACGGCGAAGTCGTCGGCGATGTTGGATTCTTTGCCCAGCGCGTAGGCGTAGGGCCAGTTGCGCATGAAGGTCGCGTTACCCGCCTCGAAGGCGCGCCTCGAACTCTCCTCTTCGTAGGTGGTGACCGCCTTCGTCACCGTACCGTCGTCGATGCCCTTGGCCAGGAATTCGAGTGCTTCCCGCGTCTCGGGGGAGTCGATTTCGACCGTTTCGCCGTCTTCGGAGAGGACTTTGCCCCCGGCGCTGTAGAGCAGCTCGAGGAAGTCGACGGTGAGCCCCTCGTACCGTTCGCCCTGGTAGACGAGGCCGTTCTTTTCCTGCGCTTCCTTGTAGACGTCTTCCCAGGTGGCAGGGGCTTTCGGCACTTCGTCGGTCCGGTAGAAGAGGAAGCCGGCGTTTGTGTTGAATGGGAGGGCCCACTTCTTGTCTTCGTATTCGACGGTTTCGACCGTGGAGGGGATGAACTCGTCTTCGTGCGCGTCAACCACCGGGGTGAGGTCGTAGAGCCAGCCGGAGGCGGCGTACTCCGCGGTCCAGATCACGTCCATCCCCAGCACGTCGCACTCGCTCGATTCGGCACGCAGGCGCTGGATCTGCTGTTCGCGCTGGATGTCGGCGTTTTCGGGCAGTTCGAGCAGGACAGCGTTCAGGTTCGGGTTTTCCTGGTTGAACTGGTCCACGGCGGTTTTGAAGGCCCCGCTCGTGTCCTTGCCGATGCACCAGGTGACGCTTCCGGAAGCGCCCTTGGCGTCGGACGGCTGAAGCGTTTTCGCTTCCGAGGAGCCACCACCATCGCCTCCCCCTCCACACGCGGCGAGGCCGAAGGCGGCCAGGCACATTCCCAACGCGATCGGATATCTCAGCATCGTGTCCCTCCAGGGTCGGAATGCCGACGCAAGTTCGGTTACCCCGTCACCGCGCTTCCAAACCGCGTCCGTCCCCCTGCCATGGTTGGTTTACGGACCTCTTCCAAGGGGCATCCGAGCAGTGGAGCTCAGGCCATGGCAGAGATCGCCCTCGACGATGTGACAAAGGTCTTCCCGGACGGCTACGAAGCCGTTAAGGAAATGGATCTGGAGATCGAGGACGGCGAGTTCATGATCCTCGTCGGGCCCTCCGGCTGTGGCAAGTCGACGGCCCTGAGGATGATCGCCGGGCTCGAGGACATCTCCCGCGGCGAGGTGAGGATCGGCGGCGAGACGGTCAACGAGCGGGCGCCGAAGGAGCGCGACATCGCGATGGTCTTCCAGAACTACGCGCTCTACCCGCACATGACCGTGCGCGAGAACATGGGCTTCGCGCTGAAGCTGGCCGGCACGGAACGCTCCGACATCGACCGCAAGGTGCGCGAGGCCGCCGAGATCCTCGACCTCGAGCAGCATCTCGACCGCCGGCCCGCCAACCTCTCTGGTGGCCAGCGCCAGCGGGTCGCGATGGGCCGCGCCATCGTCCGCAACCCCAGGGCCTTCCTGCTCGACGAGCCGCTCTCCAACCTCGACGCGAAGCTGCGGGTGCAGATGCGCACGCAGCTGGCCCAGCTGCAGTCCCGGCTCGGCACGACCACCCTCTACGTGACCCACGACCAGACAGAGGCGATGACCCTCGGCGACCGCGTCGCCGTGATGAGGGCCGGGGAGCTCCAGCAGGTGGGCACCCCGACAGAGCTGTACAACGACCCGAAGAACCTCTTCGTCGCCGGTTTCATCGGTTCGCCGGCGATGAACTTCATGCCGGCCGAGGTCAGCGGCGGGCGGGTGAAGCTGCCGATTGGCGAGGTCGAGGCCGGGGAGGCAGTGGATGGCCAGAACGGGCCGGTCGTCGTCGGGCTGCGCCCGGAGAGCTTTGAGGACGCCTCGATCGTCGGCGACTCGGTCAAGGACCGCGGCACCCTCTTCGACGCCGAGATCGACCTGGTCGAGTCACTGGGCTCGGATCTCTTCGCTTACTTTCACATCGAGTCCGAAGGGGTCGAGTCCGATCAGCTCGCAGACCTCGTCGGCGACAGCCTCGCCGAGACCGGCGCAGTCAACCTGCGCGAGGGGGAGGAGCAGGTCGTGGCCCGGCTCGACGCCTCCAGCAAGATCCGCCGTGGCGAGCAGGCGCGGCTCTGGGCCGACACGACCCAGCTGCATTTCTTCGATCCCGAGAGCGGCGCCCGGATGACCTAGCCGGACGCTCGACCTGCTGCTAGCGCGGGAACACCTTCCGCATCCGGGCCAGCTCGCGGACGGAGCCGCGGGGGCGGAGGCGCCGCCGCAGGACCATTTTCAGCGGGTTGGAGTCGGGCTTGCCGGTGGCGATGAAGTCCGCCCAGCTGGCCTCGAGGACGAGGTTCGGGTTGGGGGCTTCGCCGGGCTCGGCGTGGGTCGAGCCGTTGTCGATCACCAGGTGCCACGGCTCGGCGTCGGTGAAGCGCCACTGGTAGACGAGGCGCGAGCCGTTCGCCGCCTTGGGGTTGACGACACGCTCGATCACGTCGAAGTAGAGGCGCTGCAGCTCGGGAGAGCTCTGCGGGACGCCGTCGGAGGAGCCGAGGATGCCGCCCATCATCAGCTTCACCTGGCGCTCGGCGACCGTGCGCTCGTCCATCTCGGGGTCGAAGGGGAAGACGCCGGGGGGCATCTCCTCGATCGGGTAGCCGATCGTGCGCCAGCGCTGGCGGATCAGCTTGAGGCCGAAGGCGAAGATGTCCTCCAGCGAGAACCCGTAGCACTCGGTGTACTCGCGGTCCATGTTCGGCGGGTTGAAGACGGCCGGCCCGTAGGGCAGGACCTCACGCAGCAGCTCCACGACGGCGGCCCTGCACTCCTCGGCGCCGGGCTCACCCTCCTTCAGCAGCTCGGAGAGCACCTTGACACCGAACCCGATGTGGCGCTGCTCGTCGCGGGAGACGTTTGCCATGCCGGAGCTGAAGCCGGGCATCGTCTCTTCGGAGGCGAAGAAGTCCTCGATGAAGTGCTGGCCGGGCTGGGCGAGCGAGCCCTCGACGATCAGGTGGTAGAGGGTGATCGCCTGCGCGTACTTGGGCAGCGAGCGGTCCTTGCGCAGGTCCTCGGCCATCACGTCGAGCCGGTCGAAGATGCCGCGGTAGCCCCAGTTGAGCTGTGGCAGGGTGGAGGCGAGGGTCTGCTGGATCGAGTCGCCGCCGACCCCGATCACCTCCTTGAAGAAGCGGTGGAAGAAGACCGAGTGGCGCACCTCGTCGACCTGCTGGGTGGCGAGGAAGTAGGACTGCTCCTCGGTCGGGGCGGCGGTGATGTAGGGAGCGAGGGTGTCGGCGACCCGGTCCTCGCCGTAGAAGAACATCGAGTAGATCCACATCGCCGAGCGCCGCTGGACGTCGCTGAGGCCGTCCCAGCCCGCTTTGTCGCCTGAGAAGTCGATGTCGTAGGCGCTCCAGTTGCCCTGCTCCCAGCGGTGGTACAGGTCCTCGTAGGTGACGTTGTCCATCAGGCTCTGCGACGCGACGCTCATCTCTCTCCTTCGTTGTTCCTCCGGCGACTACCGGGAAGGTTACCGCCGAACTGGCCAACCAGCCAGTTTGTCCGTCAGTGACTTCGTCACACAGTCGTAGGCGGCTCGATCTCGCGCTTGAGGATCTTGCCGGTGGGCCCCTTCGGCAGGTCGTCGAGGAACCAGACCACGCGCGGGTACTTGTAGGCGGCGATCCGCTCCTTGACGTAGGCGCTGACCTCGTCGGGGGGCAGCTCCTCGCCGTCGTGCAGGACGACCGCGGCGCCGATCTCCTCGCCCCACTCGTCGTGGGGGACGCCGATCACCGCGGCTTCGCGGATCTTAGGGTGCTCGAAGAGCACCTCCTCGACCTCGCGCGGGTAGACGTTGTAGCCGCCGCGGATGATCAGGTCCTTCTTGCGGTCGACGATGTAGAAGTAGCCCTCCTCGTCGGTGCGGGCCATGTCGCCGCTGTGGAACCAGCCGCCCCGCATCGCCTCTTCGGTCGCCTCGGGGCGCTGCCAGTAGCCCTTCATGATGTTGTGGCCGCGGATCACAATCTCGCCGACCTCGCCCTGGGCGACCTCGTTGTCGTCCTCGTCGACGACTTTCATCTCGACCCCCTCGATCGGGGTGCCGATCGAGCCGGCCTTGCGCTCCATGTCGGGATGGTTGGAGGAGGCGACCGGCGAGGTCTCCGAGAGGCCGTAGCCCTCGAGCACGACCGCGCCGAAGGCCTCCTCGAATCCGTGCAGCACCTCGACCGGCATCGAGGCACCGCCGGTCACGCAGTTGCGCAGCGCCGAGGTGTCGAAGCTCTCACGGTCGGGATGGTGGAGGAGGGCGCCGAACATGGTCGGCACCCCGTAGAAGTGGGTGACGCCGTCGCGCTGCATCGTCTCCAGCGTCTCGCCGGGGTCGAATTTCGGCACCAGGGTGAGGCAGGCACCGACCAGGAGCGAGGCGTTCATGCCGACCGACTGGCCGAATGAGTGGAAGAGGGGAAGGGCGCCGAGGACGACCGAGCCGGGGCCGACCTCGCAGGTCGTGCGCGAGGAGATCTCGGCGTTGCGATGGAGGTTGACGTGGGTGAGCTCGGCGCCCTTCGGTTTGCCCGTGGTGCCGGAGGTGTAGAGGATCACCGCGGTGTCGTCCTCGGCCGTCTCGGCCATGCCCGGGGTCGGCTCCAGCCCCGCCAGCGTCGCCGCGAAGGCGGCGGGCTCGACCTCGATCAGCTCGGCTCCGGCCTCGCGCGCCTCCTCGGCGAAGCCGTGCCAGGCGAGCAGCAGCTCGGCGCCGGAGTCCTCAAGGTAGAAGGCGATCTCGCGCCGCTTCAGCAGCACGTTCATCGGCACCACGACCCCGCCCGCCCGCAGCACGCCGTAGTAGGCGACCGGGAATTCGGGCACGTTGGGCAGCATCACGCCGACTCGGTCTCCCGGCTCGAACCCCTTCTCGCCCAGCAGCGTCGCGAGCCGAGCGCTGAGCTCGTCGAGCTGCCCGTAGCTGAGCTCGTTGTCGCCGAGCCGGATGGCCGGGGTCCCGGGCGAGCGCTCGGCGCTCTCGGTCAGCAGCGATGCGAGGTTGAGGGTCATCTCTCTGTCTCGGCGGGCCGGGCCGCTAGCCCTTAAGCGTGTTGTAGACCGGGAACTCTTTGATGCTGGGCGGGTTCGGCGGGGCCTTGTCGCCGAGCGCCCCGATCGCCGGGCCGAGCCGCTCCTGCTGGAAGCGGTCGAAGGCCTCGCGCGACTCCCAGAAGTCGATTGCGTTCCAGCCGCCCTCCATCGGCCCGGCGGCATGGAAGACGAGGCCCTCCGGCGGGCTCTCTTCGACGCCCATCTCGGCGTTGACCGCGTCGTACTGCTCCTGCGTCCCTTCCGCGAAGCTGATCCACAGTCCTACCACCATCTCGTCCTCCTTTTAGTCGACCCTTTTGCCGGTTGCGAGCATAGCCGCGGCCGAGCCATTGGCGAAGCCCCGGCGAGGATATGCTCCAGGCGATGGAGGATCTAGGCGCACCGACCTCTCACCTCGTGTTGCAGGCGGGGGTACCCGTCTACTCAAGCGACGGCGTGAAGCTGGGCGAGGTCGAGTACGTCCTCGCCGTGGTCGACGATGACATCTTCGACGGCATCGTCCTGGACACGAGCGTCCTGCCCGGAGGCCACAGGTTTGTGGACGCGCCGGAGGTGGAGACGATTTACGAGCGGGGAGTTGTCTTGAAGATCGATGCCGCAGAAGCTGAGGCGTTGCCCAAGCCGAGCGCCAACCCGGGCGTGCTCGAGGTCGGGCCGGGCGACATGGCCAAGGGCGGCAACGACAAGCTCCGCCGTGCCTGGGACCTGATCTCCGGCAAGGGCTGAGGGCCTGCCCCGAGCAGCTGTCGTAGGATGCCGCGCGTGAGAGTCTCGATCTCGATCCTTGCCCTGTGTGCCGTGTTGGCCGTTGCCGGTTGCGGCGGCGACGACTCGACCACCGAGTCGACCGAAACGACGCAGGCGACCACGACCGAAGCGCCGCCGACCGAATCGACCGCGCCCAAGCAGGCGAAGCCCGAAGCGACCAAGAAGGCGAAGCCCGCGAGTAAGCAGGCGAAGCCCGAAGCGAGTAAGGCCAAGCCGAAGGTCACCGTTCCGAGCGGACCGCCGCCGAAGCGGCTCGAAGTGAAGGACATCGAGACAGGCAGCGGCGCCACGGCCAAGGCGGGGGATGTGGTCAGCGTCGAGTACGTCGGGGTCGGTTACGAAAGCGGCCAGGAGTTCGACGCTTCGTGGGGCCGCGAACCGTTCACCTTCCAGCTCGGCGCCGGCATGGTGATCCCCGGCTGGGACCAGGGCGTGGAAGGGATGAAGGTCGGCGGCCGTCGCGAGCTGATCATCCCGCCGGAACTCGCCTACGGCGAAATCGGTTCTCCTCCGTCGATCGGCCCGAACGAAACACTGATCTTCGTGATCGACCTGCTCGCGGTCGAATAGGCCGCCGCCCAGCGCCACACGACAGCTTCACCAGTCTTCGAAAGAGGGCGAGATTCGCATAGAATCATTTACGTGAAGTTTCTTGCGCTAATCGTCGTGATTTGCTCTGGAATCGCGCTGGCCGCCTGCGGCGACGGTGGATCGACCGCCGCCACGACCCAGGCCACCCAGGCCTCGACCACGGCGCAGGAACAGGAACCGGCGCAGGAACAGGAACCGGCCCCGAAGAAGCCGCCGGCGGGGACGAACGCCTCCCAACCGATCGCTGGAGTGTCGTCCAGGCCGCCCAAGGTCTCTGTGCCCTCCGGACCACCGCCGACCGACCTGGTCGTCAAGGATCTGAAGATCGGCAAGGGGCCGGTCACGAGGCCGTACAGCAGGCTGGCCGTTCATTTCGTCGCCGTCGACTACAGGAGCGGCAAGGTTTTCGAAACCCATTGGAGCAAGCAGCCCTTCATCTTCGAATACAACCACGGGCTGCCTATGCAGGGATGGGAAGAAGGCTTGGAGGGAATGAGGGTGGGCGGTCGTCGCAAGATGCTCGTCCCGTCCCACTTGGCCTACAAAGAAGGCTCGATCGTCTACGTCGTCGATCTTCTCGCGGTCGAGAAACGGCCTCACTTCAAATAGGGGGAAGGTCGAGGCCGATGGCGCCGGTCGGTGGCGCCGGGCGTGCGCGATGATCTCGGAGTGACGACGCGCTCGGTGCTCGCAGAGAGGCTCGCCGCGCAGGGACTGGGCGGCTCCTCCGAGGCGGGACCGGTCGGGGTTGCCCGGCGGCTCCTGGCTGTGCAGGGACAGGATCCGCGCGGGGCTCGACTCGCGATTCGCGCCCGGACGGAGGGGGCGACGGCTGCCGACGTCGACAGAGCGCTGAACGAGCGTTCGCTGCTGATCACCTGGCTCAACCGGGGAACCCTTCACCTAGCGCGCAGCGAGGACTACCCCTGGCTGCAGATGCTGACCACGCCGCCGCTGTTGACCTCCTGCACCCGTCGTCTTCGCCATGAGGGGATCGCTCCCGAGGTGGGGGAGCGGGCAGTAGCCATGATCGAGCGGGCGCTGGCCGACGAAGGGCCGCTGACCCGCGTACAGCTGCGCGAACGACTCGAGGCCGCGGGCGTTCCGCTCGTGCGGCAGGCGCTGATCCACCTCCTCTTCTTTGCGGCGGTACGGGGCGTCGCGGTGCGCGGGCCGATGATCGGCAAGGACCACGCCTACGTCCTCGTTCGCGACTGGCTGGGCCCGGCCAAACCGATCGACCGCGATACGGCGCTTGCCGAGCTCGCCCGACGCTACCTCGTCGGTCACGCACCGGCCGGCGATCGCGATCTCGCCCGCTGGGCGGGCCTGCCCCTGCGCGACGCCCGCGCCGGGCTGACCGCGATCGCCTCCGAGCTGGTCGAGCGCGACGACGGCCTCGTCCACCTCGCCAAGCACCCACCCGCCGCCGACATCCCGGGCCCGCGCCTGCTCGGTGCCTACGAGCCGGTCCTGCTCGGCTGGACCTCGCGCGAGGCGATCCTCGGCCCCCACCGCCAGCTGGTCACCATCAACGGCATCTTCAAACCCTTCGCGATGGTCAAGGGCCGCGCCGTCGCCACCTGGCGCCTCAACCGCGGCAAGGTCACGATCGAGCCCCTCGGCCCCGTCGCAAAGAAGGACATGGCGGCGCTCGAAGCGGAAGCCGCCGACGTCGAGCGGTTCATGGCCGGTTAGCCTGGACTCAACCTCTACCCGGATAAGGAGTCGACATGGGACAGCCAGTGGTCCACTTCGAGGTCGTCGGTCGCGACGGTGAGAAGCTGCAGAGCTACTACGCCGAGCTCTTCGACTGGGACGTCAACGCCGACAACGAGATGAAATACGGCCTCGTCGACCGCGAGGCCAACAGCAACGCCGAGGGCATCGGCCTCGGCGGCGGCATCGGCCAGGGCCCCGAGGGCTACGGGGGTCACGTCACCTTCTACGTCGAAGTCCCCAGCGTCGATGAGGCCCTGAGCAAGGCCGAGTCCCTCGGCGGCACCCGCGTGATGGGCCCCGAGACGATCATGGGCCGCATGGTCCTCGGCCAGCTCAAAGACCCCGAGGGCAACGTGATCGGGTTGATCGAGGGCGGTTCTTAGCCGGCGAGCTTTGGGCTCTGCCAGGGCTGAGTGAGGCGGGCGGCGAGGTCGTCGGCCAGGCCGGCGATCGGGACGCGCGTCTGCTCCAGTGAGTCCCGGTCGCGCAAAGTGACGGTGTCGTCTTCCATCGTCTGGTGGTCGACGGTGATGCCCCAGGGGGTGCCGATCTCGTCCTGGCGGCGGTAGCGCTTGCCGATCGAGCCGCCCTCGTCGAACTCGGCGGGGAGGCGCTTGCGCAGGTCGCTGAAGATCTCGCGGGCCTTCTCCGGCATGCCCTCCTTGGAGACCAGCGGCAGGACCGCGACCTTGACCGGGGCCAGGCGCGGGTGCAGGCGCAGGACCGTGCGCTGGCGGCCCTCGACCTCCTCGACCTCGTAGGCGTCGACGAGGAAGGCGAGGGTGGCGCGGTCGGCGCCGGCGGCGGGCTCGATCACGTGCGGGACGTAGCGCTCTTTCGTCTGCTGGTCGAAGTACTCGAGCTTCTCGCCGCTGAGCTCGGCGTGCTGGGTGAGGTCGAAGTCGCCGCGGTTGGCGATCCCCTCCAGCTCCGACCAGCCGATCGGGAAGAGGTACTCGACGTCGCTGGTCCCGGATGAGTAGTGGGAGAGCTCGTCGGCGTCGTGGGGGCGGACGCGGAGGAACTCGGGGCGGATGCCGAGCTCGGTGTACCAGCGCTCGCGCTCGGAGATCCAGGTTCGGTACCACTGCTCGGCCTCGGCCGGCGGCACGAAGAACTCCATCTCCATCTGTTCGAACTCGCGGGTGCGGAAGATGAAGTTGCCGGGGGTGATCTCGTTGCGGAAGGACTTGCCGATTTGGGCGATCCCGAAGGGCGGCTTCTTGCGGGCGAAGCTGAGCACGTTCTTGAAGTTGATGAAGATCCCCTGGGCGGTCTCCGGCCGCAGGTAGACCTCGGAGCCCTCGCCGGCGACCGGGCCGACGTGGGTCTCGAACATCAGGTTGAACTGGCGCGGCTCGGAGAGCTCGCCGCCGCACTGGGGGCAGCGCAGCTCGGCGTTCGGGTCGCCACCGTCGGCCTCGATTGCCTCGCGCAGGTGGTCCTCGCGCCAGCGCTTCTTGCACTTGCCGAGGCACTGGACCAGCGGGTCAGTGAAGCCTTCGAGGTGGCCCGAGGCCTCCCAGACGCGCGGGTGCTGGAGGATCGCCGAGTCGAGGGCGACGATGTCGTCGCGGTCCTGCAGCATCGCTCGCCACCACTCGGCCTTGACGTTGTTCTTGAGCAGGACGCCGTAGTGGCCGTAGTCGTAAGTCGACCCGAGGCCCCCGTAGATCTCCGAGGAGGGGAAGACGAAGCCACGCCGTTTGCACAGCGCGACGATCTCCTCCATCGTCACCTCGGTCGGGCGGGTTCCCTGCTCGGTCGCCATGGCGGGAACGGTAGCGGCTGCGATAATCCCGCAGCCCCATGCCTATCTACGAGTACAAGTGCGAGAACGGCCACGTCTTCGATGTGATCCAGAAGATGACCGACGAGGCGCTCGACAAGTGCGAGGAGTGCGGCGCCCCCGCGGCGCGGATGCTGAGCGCGCCGGCGATCCACTTCAAGGGCTCGGGCTTCCACAACACCGACTACGGCACGAAGCGCCGGCCGGTGTCCGAGGACGGCGGCTCGCCGGGGACCTCGGACGGGGCCTCGTCGAACGGGTCGGGCGGGGACGGCGCCGTCACCAAGAGCGCGGACTCCGGCTCGAGCGGCTCGTCCGGGGACTCGGGGAAGTCGTCGGGCGGGGGCAAGTCCGTGGGGCTCGACAAGGTCTGAGGCCTCCCCGGTGGACGAGCCGAGCACCTCGATCGTCCACCTCCGGATCGTCGTTCCGAGCGATCTGAGCGCAGCGGTGCTCGAGTCGGTCCGCGCGGCGCCGGGCTCCTGCAACGTGGCGGTGCTGGCCGGCGCGGCCGTCGAGCCGCCGGGCGACGTGCTGCTCGCGGACGTCGCCCGGGAGGGCGCGAGCTCGCTCGTGGAGGGCCTTCGCGAGCTGGGCGTCGTCGAGCGAGGCGCGATCAGCATGGACCACGTCGACGGCCCTCTGTCGG
>DATDAQ010000110.1:0-25888 GCA_036525295.1 Solirubrobacterales bacterium
AGGAGGGCACCCCTCGACCGGGCGGATACTCAAATCGCCGGCCTAATTAGGACGGCGATTGGACGGGCGAGGGGTGCCCTCCTCTCCCCCCAAGGAATCGCGCTGGCGACCCTGACTCTCTCCGCCCCCATTCTCTGGGCCCTATTCGACTGGATAACCGCCGGCAGCCCGACGTACTCGTTCACAGGAACGCGGGAAACCGTCGACACGCTAGCCCGCCAGACCGGACCGGTCGACCTCGTCCTCTACGGCCCACGGCGTCTCGGCGAGGTCCTGCAGTGGCCGGGGATGGTCGGCGCCCTCGGAGGGGTCCTCCTCGGCCTCGCCTGCCTACGCCGCCGCTCCCTGCTCGGGGTCGCGGCGGCTGCACTGGCGCTCGGCGCCTTCGCCGTCCTCGCCTGCGCCGGCCTGGCGATCCTCCCCCGCTACACGATGCTCGCTGCCGCAGTGCTGGCGATCTTCGCCGCGCTCGCCCTGCTCGGCTGGCGCCTGCTGGAGCCCGGCCACCCCTGGCGCCGTACCTGGCAGGCCTTCGCCGCCTTCATCGTCCTCATGTTCGTCGTCTGGGGGCCCAACCAGTACGACCTCCTGCACCGCGTCGACACCGACCTCACCAACCAGGGCGAGATCGAGGGCGACCTGACCGACCTCGCCGACAGCGGAGCCTTCGCCAAGGATCTCTGCGGCCCGATCGCCGTCCCCAACCACCGCGCCGTCCCCCGCCTCGCCTTCAACCTCGACATCCGCCCGACGCAGATGGTCAGCGCCAGCGAGGAGGACCCGCCCGACCACGGCTACTACCTCGAACCGGCCTCGCCGTTCGTCGTCCACAACTTCATCCTCGACCCCGGCGACCCGACCCGGCTGGACCTCGCCGCCCCCCCCGACTTCCGCGAGGTCGCCCGCAACGAGTCCTGGGTCCTCTACCGCCGCTGCTGACCTGCCCGCCGACGGGTCTTAGATACGCCTATATGTCTCCTTTTAGGCCCATCGGCGGGGTAGGCTGCGCCACGTGTTCAGCGGGGGGTTCAGGCGTTCGGGGTTGTTCGGGCTGATCGGGGTCATCGTCGTCGCGGGGGTCGTCGTCGTGATCGCCCTCACCACCGGCGAAGGGCAGAGCAACCCGAAGGCGACCTACGCGCTGATCTTCGGCGTCCTCGCCGTCTTCATGATCGTCCTCTTCGCCCTGCAGCGATCGGACCTGAACCGGGTGAGCGGTGGTGACGCGAAGGCGGTGCAGCGCGCCGTCGCGGAAGGGGGCGGCAAGATCGAGAACCCGACGACGATGCCCGAGCAGCAGCTCTGGGCGTCCCTCGCGATCAAGCCGATCGAGCGCGAGGCGATCGAGGCGCACAGCCAGATGTGGGACGTCGGCCGGCGCAGCCAGGGGCTGGCGATGGTCGTGACGCTGCTGATCTTCTTCACCGTCCCCTCGATCTACCTGCTCGAAAGCTTCGTGCCGCTGCTGATCGGCGGCCCGCTGATCGCGATCGCCGCGATCTACGGCAGCATCCGGGCCGTCGCGCCGGGCGGTGAGATGGACCAGGGCTACGAGAAGGTCGGCCTGGCGATGGCGCCGCTCGGATTCGAGGTGACCGAGCGGCCCAAGGTCAGCATCGAGACGCGCGACGCGACGACCGGACGGGTCGGGCCGAAGATCCGCGGTGCGCTGGTGCTGAGCGGCGAGCGGCACGGACGGCAGGTCTCGGTGCGGCTCGGCGACGGCCGCAGCGAGGTCAAGGTCCTCGTCGCCACACCGGCATTCGAGGCCAAGGCGAGGGACGGCAGGGTGCGCCCGGCCAAGGAGGCCCCGGCAGCCGTCGCCGAAGCGCTGAAAGCGAGCCCCAACTCGACCCGGTGGAAGAAGGTCACCGCCGAGGGCGGCCCGGAGGGCATCGTCGTCACCCGCAAGGGCGGCGAACAGGCGGACTGGCTCTGCGATCTCTGGCTCGCCGAGCTCCTCGCCAGCGGCTAAGGCGATCTGGCCAGCCAGATCGCCTTAGCCGCTGTGCTCGATCTGCTCGACCGCCGCGTGCGTCTCCGCGGCGAGGCCGGGGTCGCCGAGCGCGATTCCGGGCGGCAGCTCGACGTGCAGATCATTCGACGGATCGAGCCGGGCTTGCAGGCCATTCGAGCGCGAGCCCAGAACGTGGCCGCCGCGCTCGCGAGCCTCGTCGACGAAGTGCAGGTGAAATCCGCCCACCTCGATTCCCTCTGCATAGTCGGGGAAGCGGAAGCCAAGCATCGTCCCGCTGACGCCGGCGAGCTCGAACACGTGCTGCTCGCCGACGACCTCGGCCAGTGGCCGGTAGGGAGGGCTCTGGCCCGGGACCGAACGCGCCCGCACGAGGTCGAAGTGGCCGTCGAGCCTGATCGCACAGGACGGAGTCCCCGCCGGGATCAGCGCGTCCAGACGGCTCAACAGCCTCTCGTGGTCGAGCGGCCCCTCGATTCGCTCGTCGACCGTCGGCTCGAAGCGGGTCACGACGGCGAACGGCGTTCGGGCCGCACCGTCGATCTCGCCCACCCGGCCGTCGACGTCGGCGCGGTAGAAGCGGCCGTCGAGGGCGATCATCTCGCCGTCGAGACCGTTCAGCGTCCCCAGCCCGAGGTCGCCGTGCTCGGCCAGCTCGGCGAAGCTGAGGTCGCCGTCGTAGGCGCCCTCGAGCAGGGCGGCGATCGTCGAGGCCTGGAAGAGCACGTGTGCCTCTCGCTCGGCGTGCAGTTCCTCCTCCCGCAGCGCCTCCACGTGCAGCGACCTGATCCAGCGCTCGTCCAGCACGCCGCCAGTCTCCCACTCCCCTCCCCGGGGGCGTGTCTGACTTAACCCGCCACATATGGCGGGGAAACTCAGACACCCCTGTGCGGGAGGGGCGGGCGGCCGAGGGGGCCGATCGTCGAGAATCGGGTCATGGCGGCGATAGAGCTCCGCGGCGCGGTCAAGCGCTTCGGCCCGATCACGGCGGTGGACGGGCTCGACCTCGAGGTGCCGGAGGGCATCTGCCTCGGCCTGCTGGGACCCAACGGGGCGGGAAAGTCGACCACGATGCGGCTGCTCACCGGGCAGGCGATCGCCGATTCGGGCGAGCTGCGCGTCCTCGGCCACGAGCTGCCCGGCGACTCCAAGGCGGCCCGGGCGGAGATGGGCGTCGTCCCCCAGCTCGACAACCTCGACGTCGACGTCACGGTCGAGGACAACCTCGCCGTGTACGCGCGCCTGTACCGCGTGCGGGAAGTCGGCGCCGCGGTCGACCGGGCGCTCGACCTTGCCCGCCTGCGCGGGCGCCGCCGCGATGCCGTCGACAAGCTCTCCGGAGGCATGCGGCGTCGCCTGCTGCTCGCTCGCGGCCTCATACACGACCCGAAGCTGATCCTGCTCGACGAGCCCACGGTCGGCCTCGACCCCCAGATCCGCACCGAGCTCTGGACGCTGATCGACGGCCTGCGCACCCGCGGCACCACGATCCTGATGTCCACCCACTACATCGAGGAGGCGGAGCGGCTCGCCGACGAGGTCGCGGTGATGGACAAGGGAAAGATCATCGCCAGGGCAACGCCGGCCGAGCTGATCGCCGCCCATGCCGGCACCCACACCGCCGAGATCTACGGCCCGCCCGAACGCCTCACCGAAGTCCGTGCGATCGCCGAGGGACAGGGGCTTCCGGTGCGCCCGGCCGGACCCGCGATCGCGATCGTCGGCTCCGAGCGCGCCGCCGACGGCGCGGTACCCGAGGATGCCGTCATCCGCGCCGCCTCGCTGGAGGACGTCTTCGTCCTACTCACGGGGGCGGAGGCCGAATGAGCGCCCAGCCCGGCCGCCGGCTGCGGCGGCTCGAACCGGCGGCGATCGGCGGCGTGATGAGCCGCGAGGTCGCCAACTTCCGCACCTACTGGAAGGGGACGACCTTCTCCAGCATCCTCGAACCGATCGTCTACCTGCTCGCCTTCGGCCTCGGCCTCAGCGCGACCCTGGTCGACGAAGTCGGCGGCGTCCCCTACGTCCAGTTCGTCGGCACCGGCATGGTCGCCACCGCGGTGATCTTCTCCAGCGCCCTGCCGGCAATGTTCGGCACCTTCGTCAAGCACCGCTTCCAGAACACCTACGACGCGATCCTCGCCGCGCCGGTCGACGTCGAGGAGCTGGTCAGCGCCGAGATGCTCTGGATCGGTCTCCGCGCCAGCGTCTACGGCTGCGTCCCGCTGCTGGTCACGATCGGCTTCGGCCTCGACCCTGCCTGGGGGATGCTGCTGGTGCCGATCTTCTGCCTCTTCACGGCGCTCGGCTTCGCCGGCTTCGGGATCGCGATGGCGGCGATCGTCGCCAAGATCGACCAGTTCAACTACGTCACCGCGCTCTTCGTAACGCCCCTCTTCCTCGTCTCTGGCGCCTTTTTCCCGATCGACGAACTCCCTCAGGGCTTCCAGATCCTCGCTCAGCTCAACCCGCTGCACCAGCTGGTCGAACTGGTCCGCGGCGGCGCCTTCGGCTACGAAGCAGTCGATCTACTCCGCGTCGCCGGCCTCGTCGCCTTCGCCTTCGTCATGTGGCGAATAGCCATCAACCGCATGGAAGCCCGGCTGATCGACTAACCCGAGATGTCGCACTTTCCGCCGTTACCCGGCGGAATCTGCGACACGAAAGCCCCGACGTGCCTCCGGGGTCGCCGATGTCGCATTTCCCTTCGCTATGCGGCGGAAAATGCGACATCTCGAAATGGACCGTGCGCCCCGTCCTCCGAAGCGAAGTCACCGGGCGTGTCCGTCGCGTTTGGCTCGAGCCGGGCTCACCTGCGGCACCCGCGGCTTCCGCTTAAGGCTGCTTCCTTCCGGACCTGACCTGGTTCGCGTGCCTACGTCGCGCAGGACCCGGCCGTCAACGCCGCCCGCGGCGCACTGACCCCGACGGCCAGCCCCTCGGAACGGGATTCGGCCCCGCTAGAGCGGATTGCGGGTTACAGGGCACCGCTGATTCCCCGCCTAGCACGGTCCGTCGTCGATCCTACCCTGCGCGCATAGGATCGGCACGCCTCCCGTGATCCAGGTCGACACAGATTCCTTCTTCGTCATCGTCTCGATCGCCGCCCTGGCCGCGATCACGGTCGCTGCGGTGCCGAAGCGCTTCGCTCCACCGGTCGTCGTCGTCGAGCTGATGATGGGCATCGTCGTCGGCCCCGAGGTGCTCGACCTCGCGACGACCGACGAGTTCATCGACTTCTTCTCCAACCTCGGCCTCGGCATGCTCTTCTTCTTCGCCGGCTACGAGATCGACTTCGAGCGGATCAAGGGACGGCCGCTGAAGCTCGGCGCGCTCGGCTGGCTGCTCTCGATCGCGCTCGCCTACGGGCTCGGCGGCGCG
Organism: Solirubrobacterales bacterium; assembly: GCA_036525295.1. GTDB lineage: Bacteria > Actinomycetota > Thermoleophilia > Solirubrobacterales > 70-9 > VRUE01. Next base: position 5,357 of record DATDAQ010000110.1, read on the forward strand.
CTCGCCGCCGCCGGGATCGTCGTCTCCTTCCTCTACACCGGCTCGGCGATGGCGACGACGGCGATCGGCACGCTGATTCCGATCCTGCGCGACAACGGCGAGCTGAAGACCAAGTTCGGCACCTATCTGCTGGCGGCGGGGGGGGTCGGCGAGTTCGGGCCGATCCTCCTCGTCACCTTGGTCCTCTCGACCAAACAGCCACTGCACGAGGCGGCGATCTTGATCGCTTTCGTCGCCCTCGCCTTCGCCCTCGCCCTGGTCTCCGTGCGGCTCGCCTGGCGCGGCTGGCCGGCGCTCGAGCGCACCTTCGAGGCGAGCAGCCAACTGGCGGTTCGGATCACCGTGGTGCTCGTCTTCGGCCTCGTCCTGCTCGCCGGCAAGCTCGGCCTCGACGTCCTGATCGGCGGCTTCGTCGCCGGCATGATCGTCCGCCTCGCGCTCAAGGGACGCGAGCTGCAGGTCTTCGAGTCGAAGCTGACGGCGGTCGGCTTCGGCTTCTTCGTCCCCTTCTTCTTCATCACCAGCGGGATCGAGTTCGACCTTGGCGCGCTCGGCTCAGCCACCGCCCTGCTCAAGCTGGTGCTGTTCTTCGGCCTCTTCCTCGTCGTCCGCGGCGCCCCCGCCCTGCTCCTCTACCGCGGCGTCCTCGCCACCCGCGACCGTGCCGCCCTCGCCTTCTACTCGGCGACCGAGCTTCCCCTCGTCGTCGCCATCACCACCCTCGCGGTCGACGGCGGCCACATGAAGAGTTCGACCGCCGCCGGCCTGGTCGGCGCCGCGATGCTCTCCACCTTGGTCTTCCCCTTCGTCGGCTTGGCCCTGCGCAAGCGCTCCGAGGCCGAGCAGGGAAGCGAGCCTCCCGCGATCACCGAGGCCACCGCCCCGGCCTGATCCAGCCCGCCCGGCCCGCCTATGATTGATCCTCTCCCGGGCGCGTAGCTCAGCGGGAGAGCGCTCGCCTCACACGCGAGAGGTCGCTGGTTCGAACCCAGCCGCGCCCATCGTCTCCGGCTCCATCTCCGTCGACGGCACCGCATAGGCTGGTTAGCTTGCCAAGCCCGTTCAACAATCAGGGCCTGTTCTCGGACTACTACCTGCTTTCGGTCGTTCCGACGATGGCCGAGTGGGACCAGGCCAAAGAGGAGGCGAGCGGCGCACGGCAAGCCCTCCGGGATCTCTGGGCGGGGGCCGAGCCGCTCGTCAGTCGACACGAGGGACAAACCGAGGAGCACTGGATACGGCCGGTGCTGCGGGAGCTTGGGTTCTCCTTCCAAGTGCAAACGGTCGTTGCGGATGCGGCGGGAGTGCTCACCTGGCCCGACTACGCCCTTTTTGACAGCAACAATGCAAGGACAGCCGCCGAGGACACTGCAGGGACCTCGGCGTATTTTCGGAACGCCGTTGCCATTGCGGATGCCAAGGTTTGGGACGCGAGCCTGGACCGCGGAACTTCCGGTGGCTCGCTGCTGGACCGCCGTAATCCCAATTACCAGATCGACGCCTATCTACGCGATACGGGCGCTCGCTGGGGCCTCCTCACGAACGGCCGAAAATGGCGCCTTTACACACGCGACACCAGCTATCGCCTTGACTCGTTCCTCGAGGTCGACCTGCTCGAGCTGCTCGACTCCAGCGGTGAGGAGTTCAACTACTTCTGGCTCTTCTTTCGCGCCGCCGCCTTTCGGGAGCAGCCACGCTCGTTCTTGGATCGGATTCGAGCCGAGAGCACGGAGTACGCCGAAAGCCTCAGCTCCAGCGTCAAGGAGCGCGTTTACGAAGCGCTGGCGGAGTTCGTCAACGGGTTCTTCGCCTACCCGGCAAATCGGCTCGATCCGGACACGCAACTGGACGAAACGTATGCGGCCAGCCTGATTCTTCTCTATCGCATTCTTTTCACACTCTATGCAGAGGCTCACGCACTTCTGCCCTTGGAGAACCCAGGCTATAGAGACATCTACAGCATCAAGCGCCTCAAGGAGGAGCTGGCAATGCGGCGCGACCAACAGGTGCCTCTCCTCACCACAGCCGACAATTACTTCGCCGACCTCAGCAACCTCTTCTCGGTCCTCTCCGACGGCGCTGAGGAGCTCGACATTCCGGCCTACAACGGTGGCCTGTTCTCCGTCGAGAAGCACCCCTTTCTAACCCAGTTCCGCATAGGAGATCGGCATCTCGCGAAAGGCCTGGACCTCCTTGCCCGGGTTCCGAGTGCTGACGGGTCTGCCGCCTTCGTCGACTACAAGACCCTTCAGGTCCGGCACCTGGGGGACATATACGAGGGGCTCCTCGAATACGAGGCGCGGTTCGCCGGCGAGGAAATGGTCGCCGTCCGCATCGGGCGTACGGAGATCTGGACCCCAGCCACGGAGGCCGATCCGGACGCCGAGATAATCGACAGCGCGCCCGCCGGGACCATCTATCTCGCCACCGGAAACGGCGAACGCCGGGCCACCGGCTCCTACTACACACCGCAACGAGTAGTCGAAGAGATGGTCGACGACTCGGTCGGCCGGCTCGTCGCCGACCTCGAGGAAAGCCTGGTTGGCGACGAGCTCATCACAGCCCTGAAGGCACTGCGTGTCTGCGACCCCGCGATGGGCTCGGGGCATTTCCTCGTCGAGGTGGTCGACCATCTCGCCCGAGCCGTGGTCCGCGCGGGTGGCGAGGCCACCGATCCAGCCGCGACTCAGCTTCAGGCCGTCAAGCGGGACGTCGTCGAGCGCTGCGTCTTCGGGGTCGACCTCAACCCGCTCGCGGTCGAGCTGGCGAAGCTCTCGCTATGGCTTACGACGGTCGCCCGCGATCGTCCCCTCTCCTTCATCGACGCTCACCTCATCTGCGGGAACAGCCTGATCGGAGCAGACATCGCGGAGATGTCAACCCTGAACGGCGCGTCCGACGGGCAGATGAACTTCGTCGAAGACGCTCTCGGCCGCGTGCTGCCCGACCTCCTCGACCGATCCGGTCGGATCGAGGGCCATCACTCCGACACCATCGACGACGTTCAGGAGAAGGAACGGCTCTTCGAGGAGCTCAACCGGCTACGCAGTGGCTTCATTGCAACCGCAGACCTCTGGACCGCAAATCGCCTCGGCCTTGCGGTCACCGAAGACGACTATCTCCAGGCGGTCACCGCGCTGGCATCTTGGGGCTCGGACACCGAGCACGATCCAGGGGGGGATCCGGATGTCGCGACGCTCAACGCCCAAACCCACTTCCACCATTGGGAGCTTGCATTCCCCGAGGTATTCCTCAGCGGCGTCAGGCCGCGCGGGTTCGATGCCGTCGTCACGAATCCACCGTACGTAAGCGCAATCGAGCGGCGAGCAGGCCACACACCGGAGGAAGACAGGTTCTGGAGGCAACGCTTTTCGTCGGCCCAGGGACCGTTCGACATGTACCTGCTGTTCATGGAGCTGGCGCTTAAGCTCACACGCGAGGGCGGCTGGGTGAGCTTGATCACCCCCAACAAGTTCCTGGCAGCTCCCTACGCCAGTGGCTTCCGGCAGTACGTCGTCGATCATCACTCCGTGATTCGGCTCGTCGATGCGAGCAGAGTGCCAGTCTTCGACGACCCGAGCGTCTACCCAGTCATCACACTCTTCAGAGCCGGGAGCGAAGTTCCCATCTTCGTAGAGGTACTCAGGCTCGACAGCGAAGAGAGCCTGGAGCAGATCGCGGCCCACAGCTCCAATTCGCTGACCAGGCTGCCGGAAAACATCTGGGCGTTCCTGCTGCTCGAAGAGGCTGAGCTTCTGGTCTCCCTGGCGGAAAGGCACAAAGAGCTCGAGGGTCGCTATGGACTGCGCGCGGTGGCGTCGACCTCGGCCGCCGAGGCAGAGCGCTTTGGCGCCGAGATCAGAGAGGAGCAGCTCGCCACCTCCCCGGGCTGGAAAGTCATCGGCACCGGAACGATCTCCGCTTTCTGCGGCGAATGGGGAGTGTCGCGATTCACCCATCGTGGCAATCACTTCCTGCGCCCGGTGTTGCCCTTCAGATCCGAATGCGTATCGGACAATCGCCGCAACCAGTACTGGGCGCCGAAGCTTATTTTCAAGAAGCTATGCAACCGGTTGGAAGCACAGCTCGACCCCGACGGAACATACGCCTCGCTCAACACGAATTTCGTCCTGCCGGGAGAGGTCGACCCCTATGCCTTGGCCGCCATCCTGCACAGCTCGCTGCTCTCCTGGATCTACGAAGGGTATTTCGGCGCGCTTCGCATGGGCGGTGGGTATCTCCAGGTTCAAGCGCCCCAGCTCAGGGTGCTTCCGGTGCCGGACCTACCCGTCGGGACCGATCCAACATCCGGATCCGAGTCGCTCTACGAGCGGCTGTGTGAGCTCGGACAAGCGTGGCACACATTGGCCGCCCAGCTCGCCGCGACCCGTGAGCAATTTGCCGCCGAGATGCTCGGAGCGCTCGGGCTGCAGGACCGGCGCGAGGAGGAACCGGCGTTCGTCCTGCCGCGATGGTCGGCGATCGTCGGTGCAGTCGAGGCACCGGACGTCGATGACCTGGCGGCTTTCTGGCCGCCGGTGACGAGGACCGCTCGCCAGCTCAACGTTGATCTCACCCCCCGGCGCAAAGGGGATGTCCTGGAGGCCGCACAACGTGCAAGGCCGGACCTGATTGCCGGTGGCGAACGCCTGGGCGGGCTTCGCGACGAGGTCGACGACGCGGTCTTCGAGCTCTACGGGTTGTCAGAGGATGAGGCCGCCGTGGTCAGGTCCGGGCACAGCGCAGCGCCAGCCCTGGCGGCAGTCGAGGACGAACAATGACTGTGATGGGAGCACCGGTCCAAGAAGGGCCGCTAGGAACTACTGCTAAGAGTCGGTCTGGTACTCGAAGAGCGAGATGCTCCCGTTGTCCCAGGCAGCCTCGAAACTGTCCAGCGGTATCTCCGAGGCGCGTATCGAATCGACGGTCCCGGCGAGCACCGAGTTAAGCGGCGGCACCTCATAGGTCCTGTCGTCGTCGGCAATGACGCGGGCGTGCATCGCGCGCGCCTGGTCCGCCGGCAGGACACGCCATTCGCTGGCAACTCCGAGCCGCTCGGTCTCCGCGGCAAAGCGCTGGAAAGCCTTCTTCGTCTTGCTGGAAAGGTTCGCCGGGCCCGACAGCAGCCTCACTTCGTCGACTTGATCGAGTGGCAGCTCGTCGCTGAGCAGTTCGAGCGCCTTGCGATCCATGTGCTGCTCGTACCAGAGAACGGTGCCGCGGAGCTGACGGATCACGCGGCGGATCGCGAGGTCGTTCGAAAATGGCGTATCCGGGTGCAGGTAGGTGTCGCCGAGTGTCGGCAGCAGCCCCGGCGCACCATCGCCGGTCGGCTCGGGAGCGGCGCCTATCGTCTCGAAGCCCTTGCGGATCACCTCCGCGATCAGTCCGCGCCGCTGCTCGAGGAACTCGTCGTAGTCCATCTCGGCCCAACCGTCGGGCAGGGCATGGTGAAAGAGATCCTCAGGAGAGAACTGAGCCGCGTATTGCGGCCAGTAGGTCGCCGGCGCCGTGCTCGAGATCTCGATGTTCTCGGGCCACTCGACGTAGGAGAGGTTGGCGATCTGGTTGACGTTGCGAGTCCCGGTGACGCCCAGCGACTCGAGGTACTTACGGGGAAAGAGATGATGACGCTCTACCGGCTCCTTCTTTTGCTGCAGCACGGGGTCAAACAGGTCCCGCAGGAGCACCGCCGCCTTCTGCTCGCCGTTGGAACCAACGACAAAAGGTGGAACCCGGGCATTCAACAGGCACAACGAGGCCGCGTAGGCGAAGAGGCCCGGCCCTCGCGCGGCGGACGTCGAGAGACCCTGAGGCAGGGTGATCTCCCAGTAGTCGGACGTCAGCGACCTGGAGATCACCTGCCGCAGCCGCTCCAGGTACTCCTCGCCCGTGGCCGCCTCGGTGAAAGCCTGCACGTCCTGGGTGATCTGGGTCTCGAACGAACCGGTATAGCGCCCGGTCAGCGACGACATGAAGAAGTAGCGGGCAATCGTCGTGCGCAGCTCGCTGTGCGAGAGGCCGTATTCCCGGCCGATGAGATACAGCGAGTAGACGAGGACCACATTGTTCACCGAGGAGATCTCGCTCGAGCGGCGGAAACCGGCCGACATCAGCGCCTTGACGTACTCATGCCAGCTGGTCAGGTCGAGCACGACGTCGATCGCGGCGGTCAGCTTGTCGAGCTGAGCCTCGCGGTCACCCTCGGCCAGCGTGACGTCGCCATCGATGCTGGCGCCCCGGAGCAGCGCCAGAACCGACTGTAGCCGCCCCCGCTGGAACGCAACCAGGACCGCAACGCGGAGGAGCTGGTCGGGGCTCGGCTCCACAAGGTGGTTGTAGGGACTGGGCGTTTGGTCGGCGGGGACGATCCTCGACGAGCGCGCAAACCCTTCCAGGCGACGCCGATCGTCGTCGCGAAAGACCGAGAGCAAGGTCAGGATGAAATCGGCCTGGGTGAGTTCCGTGCCACCGGAGTTGACGCGGAGGAAGATCTCCGCCACCTGATCCTCGCGCACCTCGTGACCGATGCGGACCGCCTGAAAGGGGTAGTCCTCGAGGCCGCGCAGCCGGCTGAGGGCTCCGCGGAGCGCCTTCTCTCCATCGCCTTCGACTGTCTCCGGGCGGGCCCTCCGCAAGCGGTCGACAAAGGCATCGATCACCTCCCAATCCTCGCCCGTCCACAGCGCGGTTATGTCGGGGAGGAATTCGGGATCCTTTTCGATCGCCGCGTCAGCGACCTCGAAGCGCCCATCTCGAGGACGAAAGGCCAATTTGATCCGCCCCCGACTGAAGTCGTTGAAGGTGACCTCCTCTCCCTTGATAACCGCGTAGAGGCTCGTCAAGCGTTGCTGACCATCGACGATGAACTCCGTTGGAGTGTGCTGCTTGCCGTCCTTGCCGATGAACTTGCTGTTCACATCGGCGGCATTCCAAAGCATCAGGTAGCCGACCGGAAAGCCGCGGTACATCGAGTCGAGCAGATCCCGGACGGCGCGCTTCTTCCACACAAACGGACGCTGGAGCTCGGGGAGGGCCAGCTTGCCCAGATCGATGTCGCCGATCAGCTGGCTCAGGTTGTAGGAGCCAGCCTGGAAGATCGTCTTGGCCATTCCGGAACCCTAGATCACTGCCCCTATCCCTGCTCCAGTACCGAGAGGATGTTCCCGGCCGGGTCCTTGAACCAGGCGACCTGGGGGCCGGGGCCGCGGGCGATGCCCTTCTCGTCCTGGCTGAAGCCGTCGTAGCGCTCGAAGGTCACACCCTTGCCGGAGAGCTCGTCGACGGCGGCGTCGACGTCGTCGACTTCGAAGTTGAGGATCGTGTAGACGGCGGGGGCAAAGTCCTCTTTGCGGTAGACGAGGACCTGGTGGTCGCCGGCGAGCTGGAGCGAGATCAGGCCGTGCTCCTCGCTGAGATCGGCGGTCCCGAGCCCGAGCGTCTCCCCGTAGAACCGCTTCGCCGCCTCGACGTCGTCGACCGCGAAGCTGCTGGTTGCCTTGGTGCTCGCGAACATGCTGGCTCCTTTCGTTGGTCTGTTCTCGCTACCCGGAGAGCTCCGGGATATAGCGCCTCAGGTGCGCGTCGATCGTCTCACGCACCCATTGCTGGGTCGCGGGGTCGGCCATGCGGTAGCGGCCGAGGAGCAGCTTCTGGCCCTCCAGCGGCAGCCCGGCGATCTCCCAGCCGACCGCGAGGCGCTCGAACAGCTGCTCCGAGCGGCGGTGCCAGGCATCGTCCTGCGTCGTCGCCGCGGTCGCCGGCCCCTCTTCGAGCTTGGCGACCGTGGCCGCACTGAGCGTCTCGCGCAGGATCAGCTTGTTCCCGTCCGCATCGACGTACTCGACGGTCGGCGCCTTGCGCCGCGGCGCCCGCTTCCTCCGCTTCGCCATCGCGCCCAGTCTCGCAGGCGACGCCTCGGCTGGCCCCGTGAAAGGATCGATCCGATGTCGTCGATCGATCAGTCGGGCTCGCTGGCGCTCTCAAAAGAGAGGCGGCTGGAGCTGCTGCGCCGCTTCGCCCCACGGCTCCACTTCGATGCGCTCGAGCGCTGGCGCCCGAGCCTTGCCAACCCCTACTTGGAGCGCTCCGCCTTCGTCGGCGAGGACGAACAGACGGCCCCGGGAACGCCGCCCGCGGAGGCGGCGATGCTCGAACGCCTGGAAGAGCTCAAATCGAAGCTCAACCCCCTCGATCGCCAGCCGGACCACAGGCCACAGAAGCGCAGCAACGCACTGCTGCAGGCCTACGCGCCCGCGCAGGACCTCGCAACGGGGGGCACCTGCTACGGCCGCATCGTCGCCGGCGGCACCAACACGAAGTTCCTCCAGTACTGGCTCTTCTACGTCGACAACCCCTGCGTGCTGCCACCGGGCCGCCACGACGGCGACTGGGAGCTCGTCCAGGTGCGGGCCGAGCTCCTCGATGGCAGTTTCGAAGCGACGCATGTAACGCTCGCCGGGCATGGCAAGCCCGTCACCAGACCATTCGAATCGAGGTCGGGCGGCCCCGACGTCTACGTCGCCGTCGACTCTCATGCCTCCTACCACGAGCGGGGGGCGCATCCGATGCTGCCCCTCTCCGACGTCAGCGTCCCCGACCCACCCGATCCGGGACTTATGCCCGAGATCGTCCTCCTCCCGCTGGATGAGACGCAGCTGGACTGGGCGCACTGGCACGGGCGCTGGGGCATGGACCGCGGGGTGGGAACCTGGCTGGCGCTCCAGCTGCGGATGAAGCGCACGCCCTCCTACATGCGGCGGCTGAACAGAGTCGGCGCCGGCGAGAGCCCGCCGAGCCCCGGGCGCCAGGGCGCGAGCTGGAGCCAGCCCCGATCCTTCGAGCTGCGCGGGACCCAGCGCCGCTGGACCAACGTCGCCGTGCAGCGGCTCGCCCACTTCATCGGCAAGGCGACCTGGCCGAGATCGCCGCTGGAGGTCGCCGTCACCGAGGTCGCTTCCGGGTCCTACGCGATCGAGGCGAGGCCCACCGGACACCTGGCCCGCCGCGTGACGCTGGTCTCGGTCGCGTTCTGGGAAGAGCGCCCAGACGGCGCTCGCCGCAGCCTGGCCATGCACAGCGTGCCGCCCGGCGAGCTCGCCGGTCCGTTCGCGATACCCCACGAGGGCCGGCTGCGCTGGCGCGCGGCCGGCTACAACCGCCTGCGCCAGCGCGGCGAACCGATCGGCCCCGGCGAGCCCGCTCAGTAGTCGCCGCCGGGCCGCCGCCGGCCCCGCTTGCGTTCGCTCGCTCGCCGCTTCTCTTCCAGGCGCCGCTCGCGAGAGGCCCGCGTCGGGCGCGTCGGGCGGCGGCGCACCGGCTCGGCCAGACCGGCGGCGATCTTCTCCGCCAGCCGCCTCAGGGCCAGCTCGCGGTTACGCGCCTGGCCGCGCGCGTCCTGGGAGACGGCGGTGAGTACCGGTCCGGCCCGGCCGGCCAGGCGGCCCTTCTGGCGCTCGTCCAGCGTTTGCGAGGCCTCGACGTCGAACACCGCTTCCACCCGCGAGGCGGTCACGTTCGCGTGCTGCCCGCCGGGGCCAGAGGACCGGCTCGCCCGCAGCTCGACCTCGGCCAGCGGGATCGAGAGCCGCGCGTCGATTCTCAACTCGTCGGCGATAGGGCGTCGACCTTCGCCGCCAACTCGAAGTCGGCCGCGGTGAGGCCCCCTTCGGAGTGGGTGGAGATCGTCACGGTCACGTCGCTCCAGGAGATCGCCAGATCGGGATGGTGGTTCATCCCCTCGGCCGGCTCGACCAGGCTCTCGACGAACCGCACCGAGCCGACGAAATCACCGCAGCCGAAGGTCTTGGCGATCGCCTCGTCGCTGCGCTCCCAGCCATCCAGGCCGGCGAGCCTCTCCTCGATCTCCGCATCGGCCAGGAGCGCCATCGCCGACTCATGCTGCCACGCCCGCCCACGGGGCGCAACCTACGGCGTGAGCACGATCTTCAGCGCCTCGCGCTGGTCGTAGAGCGCGTAGGCCTCGGCGGCCTCCTCCAGCCTCATGTGGTGGGTGACCAGCGGCGAGGGGTCGAGCTTGCCGGCCTCGATCAGGGCCAGCACGCGGTCGACGTGGGCGATCACGTTGGCGAGGCCGAGGCGCAGCGTCAGGCCCTTGAGCCAGGCAAGGCCGAGCGGGACCTCGCCCTTGCCGGCGTAGGCACCGATCCCCGAGACGGTGCCGGCATCGCGGCAGAGGCTGACAGCCATCGCCAGCGGCGCCGCGGCGCCGACCGCGTCGACGACGACGTCCACCCCGCGCTTCCCGGTCGACGCCCGCACCACGCGCTTGGGCTCCTCCTCGGTCAGGTGGACCGGCGTCGCGCCGAAGTCCGCCGCCATCGCCAGCCGCTGCGCCACCGAGTCGATCGCGAAGACCTCGGTCGCGCCGCCGGCGAGCGCCGCCTGCACGGCGCAGAGCCCGACCGGGCCCAGCCCCAGCACCGCCACCGTGTCGCCCGAGCGCATCCCGGCATGGGCGACGGCGTGGTAGCCGGTCCCCATCACGTCGCCGGCGAAGAGGGCGACGTCGTCGCTCATCCCCTCCGGCACCTGCCGCAGCGTCACGTTGGCACGTGGGACCAGGAGCTGGTCGGCCTGGGCGCCCTGGAGGTCGCCGAGGTTGGCACCGTGACCGAAGATCCGGCCGCGCTCGCAGCGGTGGTAGTCGCCGCGCAGACAGGTGGCGCAGGTCGCGCAGGCGGTGTGGAAGCAGCCGAGCACGCGGTCGCCGACCGCGACGCGCTCGACATCGGCGCCGGCGGCGAGCACCGTGCCGACGAACTCGTGCCCGATCGTGAACCCCGGCTCGACCGGGACTTGGCCGTGGAAGATATGGAGGTCGGAGCCGCAGATCCCGCTCGCCTCGACCCGGACCAGCGCATCGTCGACAGCGTTCAGCTCCGGAGCGGGCTTCTCCTCAACCCGGACCTCCCCGGGAGCCTGAAACGTGACGGCGCGCATCGCGCCCGAACCGTATCGCGCGTCTAGCCGACGGAGACGCCGGAGGGCTGGAAGCGGGCGCCGTTGCCGAGCGGGCTGGCGGTCTCTTCGATCCGCGCTTCCAGAGCCAGCTCTTTCTCGAAGTCGGCCGCCTCGCCATGCTGGAAGGAGACGTCTTTGCCCTCGAGCAGCTCGACGAAGACCTCGACGAAGCGGGCGTCAAGCTGTTTGCCGGAAACCCGGCGCAGCTCCTGGATCGCGTCATGGCTGGACATCGGCGTGCGGTAGGAATCGCGCGCCGTCATCACGTCGTAGGTGTCGGCGACCGAGATGATCCGGGCCAGCTCGGGAATGTCGTCGCCGGTCAGGCCGCGCGGGTAGCCTTTTCCGTCGATCCGCTCGTGGTGGGCGAGGATGATCTCGGCCACCGGGCCGTAGCCGTCGAGCGAGGAGACCACCCGGGCGCCCTGCTGGGGGTGGCGCTTGATCAGCATCCAGTCCTCGTCGGTGAGCGGCACGTTCGCCTTGAGGATGCGGTCGGGGAGGATGAACTTGCCGATGTCGTGCAGCAGCGCGGCGATGTGGACGAGCTCCTCCTCCTGGCGCGAGAAGCCGGCGCGCTGGGCGATCGCCCGCGAGTAGCGCGCAACTGCAGCCGAGTGCCGGGCGGTCATCTGGTCCCGCAGGTCGAGCGTGCGCAGCATCGCGCTCAACATCCCGACCTGGAAGCTGGCGAGCTGCTTGCTGCGCCGCTCCAGCTCGTCGCCGCGCTGCTGGGAGAGCAGCAGCTGCCCGAGCAGGTACTGGAAGGTGACGAGGACGACGCCGAAGAGCGCAATCGCCGCGATCCCGATCACGTGGTAGATGAAGGCGACCGCGACGGCGAGCATCGCGCTGGCGAACTCGGACGGCAGCACGGGGGGCAGCACGTGCAGCTTGCTGGAGAAGGAGACGCGCTCGACGTAACAGCCGTAGCCCGCGATCATCACGAAGTTGACCGCGAGGGCGAACTGGAAGAGCCCGAAGACGAGCAGGTAGAAGGACGGATCCGACTCGGTGAGGGCGAGCGCCGCGGTCGCGTCGTGGAAGGCGATCCCGCCGAGCAGCGGGAAGACCGCGTAGGTGAGCAGGTTGTTGAGCAGGTAGTGCCAGTCGTCGTGCCAGCGAAGCCAACCCGTGACGATCGTCGCGACGCCGATCAGCGCCGCCGGGGTGCCGCCGAGGAAGACCATCGCCACGACGAGGGCGAGGAAGCTCCCCGAGACCTTGAGTTTGGATTCGGTGGGAACGGCCGTGAGGTCGCTGAAGATCGAGAAGGAGAGGAGAACCGCCAGCAGGCTGAGGTCCCAGTTGGCCTGCGGCGCAGTCCAGACGCCCAGCGCAACGGCGCCGACGAGGGCGGCGGCCATGTAGGCGATTGCTAGGCGGGTTGGGCGGTTGTTAGCCATCGGCCTGGAACAGCGGTCGTCGGAGCCCTGTCCTGCTCCCGGTTCAGATTCCTGGGAGGCGGCGCATTCCCTGCGCCACGACTGCTGGGGCTCGCGCCGAACGCAACTTGCGCCGGTTCAAAGTAGCCGGGAAACTGCGTGCCTGCAAGCAGTTTGGCCATTTGCCAGGCGTCGCCCAAACGCAGCTGGGACTGGGTCGCCTGGGAATATGGGCCCGAAAAAGCACGAAGGGCACCGCAAGGCGGTGCCCTTCGCGAAACTGGAGCGAGCTGACTACGCTCGCGTTGGAAGATCTAGTGACGGAAGCCCATTGTGTTCCTTATCCCTTCGTCGTTGAAAACCCTCAGATTGCGCAGTGCGATCTGAAACTCGTCAATTGCCTGTCAACTTTGTAGCACAGCTTCGCCGAAACTTGTGCATCTGCAGGAAATCTTGTGCATAAATGCAGTAGTTCGTGCGTCCAGCAATGCGTAATTCACGCCTAACCGACCCCCTGAAAAGGCCGCAATTCCGGCGTCTGGCCGTGAGTTACGCGGTCAACGAGCTGGGCGACTGGATGGGAATCGTGGCCCTCTCGGTCCTGGTCTACGACCGCACGGGGAGCGCGATGGCGACGGCGGCGCTCTTCCTCGGCACCCGCTTCCTCCCCGCCCTGGTCGCGCCCGTCCTGGTCGCGCGGATCGAGCAGCCGCCACCGCGCTTCGCCCTGCCGGTCATCTATTGCGGCGAGGCGGCCGCCTTCGGGGCCCTGGCGCTGCTCGCCGGCGACGACTTCTTCCTCGCCGGGGTGATCGTGCTGGCAGTGGTCGACGGCTCCCTGGCTCTGGCCGGACGGGCGCTGACCCGGGCCGTCGTCGCGGCCCTGCTCGAGCGGGACGGAGAGCTGCGGGCCGGCAACGCGGTGCTCAACGTCGCCTTCACCGGCGGCGCCGCCGTCGGCCCGGCCGTCGCGGGCCTAGTCGTCGCGGGCTTCGGAGTCCAGGCGGCGCTGCTGCTCGACGCCGCTTCCTTCTACGCGATCGCCTGGATCCTGCTTACCGCAGGGCCGCTGCCCCAGGCCGAGCCCGAACCCGGCCTCGCTCGCGAGCGGGTCCGGGCCGGCGTCGCCTACATCCGCGAGAGGCCGACGCTGCTGCGCCTGCTGATCGCGCAGGGCGCCGCCTTCGTCTTCTTCGCCGCGGTGATCCCGATCGAGGTGATCTACGCGAAGCAGACGCTCGACGCCGGCGACTCCGGCTACGGCCTGCTGCTGGCGAGCTGGGGCGGCGGCATGGTGCTCGGCAGCATCGTCTTCGCCGCCGTGCGCAGGGCGCCGCTGCCGGTCCTGCTCTTCTTCAGCACGATCGCGGTCGGCGCCGGTTATCTCGGCCTCGCCGCGGCGCCGACCCTGGCCCTCGCCTGTGCGGCGGGCGCCGTCGGGGGAGCCGGCAACGGGGTGCAGTGGGTGAGCACGATCAGCGCCGTGCAGGAGCTGACCGCGCAGGGGATGCAGGCGCGGGTGATGAGCGTGCTGGAGTCGATCGGGGCCGCGATGCCGGGCGTGGGCTACCTGCTCGGCGGCCTCATCGTCAGCGGCGCCAACCCGCGCACCGCCTTCCTCGTGGCCGGTATCGGGGTCCTCTCGATCGTCGCCATCGCCGTCCCGCTGCTGGGAAGGAAATGGCCTGAGCGCAGGGAAAACACGGGGCTAGGCCCCGTTGACGCCGGGGCCGAGATTATGGTGGAGTTGATTCCAGTGGGTGAGCGTCCACCCGTCCGGCCCAGTGCATCCGCCCGTCCAACTCGGAGGTAGTGACTTGAGAAAGCTTGGCCTCAACCTGCTGGTGCTCTGCGTCGTAACGAGCTCTGCCCTCGCACTCGCCGCCTGCGGCGATTCCGACAGCAAGGAAGGGGGCACCCTGACCGGAAGCTACGCCTCGTTCCCCGACTACCTGGACCCGGGGCTCTCCTACACGCAGGAAGGCTGGACGGCGATGTACAACACCTACCTGCCGCTGCTCACCTACGCGCACGCCAACGGCGCGGCGGGCGGCGAGGTCGTCCCGGCCCTCGCCGAGGATCTGCCCGAGATCGGCAACGGCGGCAAGACCTACACGCTGCGGCTACGCAAGGGCCTCAAGTACTCCGACGGCAGCCCGGTCAAAGCCTCCGACTTCACCAGCTCGATCGAAAGGCTGTTCAAGCTCAACTCGCCCGGCTCGGGCTTCTACACCGGCATCGTCGGCGCGGAAAAATTTGCCGAAACCAAGACCGGTGGCATCCCCGGCATCAAGACCAACGACAGGACCGGGGAGATCGTCATCGACCTCACCGCCCCTCGGGGAACCTTCTCCAACGAGCTGGGCATGCTCTTCGCGGCGCTGCTGCCGTCCGGCACCCCGGCCAAGAACCTCAGCTCCGACCCGCCCCCCGCCACCGGCCCCTACGAGATCGTCAAGTCCGAAGCCGGCCGCGGCTGGAGCTACACGCGCAACCCGGTGTGGGCGAAGAACAACGGCCCGCTGATGCCCGACCTCGAGGCCGGCAACTACGACAAGATCGAGATCTCGGTCGTCCGCAACGACTCGACCCAGGTCAACGAAATCGAACAGGACCAGACCGACTGGATGCAGACCCCTCCCCCGGCCGACCGCTACGCCGAGGTCAAGGACAAATACGAGGAGACCCAATTCCGGGTCGAGAACCCGATCAACCTCTACTACTTCTGGATGGACGTGAACCGGCCGCCATTCGACGACCTCAAGGTGCGCCAAGCGGTCAACCACGCGGTCGACAGCGCCGCCCTCGAACGCATCTACTCCGGGGCGCTCAGCGCGACCCACCAGATCCTGCCTGAGGGCATGCCCGGGCACGAGACGTTCGACCTCTACCCCCACGACATGGCCAAAGCCAAGGAACTCCTCGCCGAAGCCAACCCGGCCGACACCGAGATCACGGTCTGGACCGACAACGAAAGCCCCAACGACGAAGCGGGCGCTTATTACCACAGCGTCCTGCAGGAACTCGGCTTCGACGCGACGCTGAAAACGATCAACGCCGACGTCTACATCCCGACGATCGGCAACGTCTCGACGCCCGACCTCGACACCGGCTGGATCAACTGGTACCCAGACTACCCGAACCCGAGCAACTTCTTCGAACCGCTGCTCTCCGGCGAAGGCATAGTGCCGACCAACAACGTCAACTTCGCCCGCATCGACGAACCGAAGCTGAACGAGAAGATCGCCCGGCTCGGCGAAGAACCGCTGGGGCCCGAGCAGGAAGCCGAATACGCGGAGCTCGACAGGGAATTCATGGATCTGGCGCCCTGGGTGCCCTACGGGACGTTCACCGTCTCCACCTTCGTCGACAGCGAAATCGACCTCGACTCGGTGATCTTCAACCCGACCTTCGGGCACGACCTGGCCAGCTTCCAGCCGAAGTAGCCGCCACTCCCTGCTTCACACTGGCCGGGTGCCTTCCGAGCCCAACGCCGAGGCCGGCCCCGCGGGCAGCAGCCCGTGGCGGCTGGCCCTCCGGCAGCTGCGCCGCAACCGGGTGGCGCTGGCCTTCGGCGGCCTGCTGATCCTGATCGCCATCTTCGTGCTGGCGGCGCCGCTGTGGGCGGAGCACGTCGCCGATACCGGACCCAACGAGACCCACACTCTGGAGAAGATCGACGTCGACGGCGAGAAGCGCGAAGTCGTCAACGTCGAAGGCCGGCCGATCGGCCCGGTCTGGCTCGGAGCCGGCGGCAAGTACTTCCTCGGCGCCGACGGCCGCCTCGGCCGCGACGAGATGGTGCGGCTGATGTACGGCGGCCGCGCCTCCCTCTTCGTCGGCTTCGCCTCGGCCCTGATGGCCACGGTCCTGGCGACGATCCTCGCCCTTCTCGCCGGCTACTACCGCGGCTGGGTCGACACGGTCATCTCGCGGACGATGGACGTGATCTGGGCCTTCCCTGTGCTCCTGCTCGGCATCGCGCTCGGCATCGCCCTGGCACTGGGCGGGCTGAAGATCGGGCCTGTGGAGATTCCCAGCGGCTCGATCTGGATCACCATCCTGATCATCGGCGGCGTCCTCGTCCCCTACACGGCGCGACCGTTGCGGGGAACGGTGCTCGCCCTGCGCGAAAAGGAGTTCGTCGAGGCCTCCGTCGCCCAGGGCGCCGGGCCGCTGCGGGTGATGTTCGGCGAGCTGCTGCCCAACCTCGCCTCGACGATCATCGTCTTCTTCACCCTTGCCGTGGCCAACGCGATGCTCTTCGAGGCGGCCCTCTCCTTCCTCGGCGTCGGCGTGCAGCCGCCCGACACCTCCTGGGGCGCGATGGTCGGCGACGGCTTCGACCTGATCGGCAGCGCGCCGCTGCTGACGATCCTCCCCGGCACGATGATCTTCCTCACCGTGCTCTCGGTCAACGTCCTCGGCGACGGCCTGCGGGACGCGCTCGACCCGCGCTCGAAGGTGCGGCTCGAGGCCCACGCGGGAATCGCCGAGCCCGAGGGAACCGCGGTCTGATGGGCGCCTTCGTGCTCAGGCGCCTGGCCGGCATGGCGGCGGTGCTGTTCGCCGTCTCGGTGCTGACCTTTCTGATCTTCAACGTAATCCCCAACTCCGACCCGGCGCAGCGCATGGCCGGCAAGAGCCCCACCCCGCAACTGGTCGCCAGCATCACCGAGGAATGGGGCTTCGACGACTCCCTGCCCCAGCAGTACCTGACGATGATGGGGAAGATCTTCAGCGGCGACGTGATCTCCTACCAGGGGCAGGAAGACGTCGACAACCGCATCGTCGAAGGCATCCCCGCCACCTTCTCCCTCTGCATCGGGGCCGCCGTGATTTGGATGTTCTTCGGGATCCTGTTCGGCTACCTCTCGGCGGTGCGGGCCGGGGGCCTGCTCGACAAGACGCTGACCATTGCCGCCGTCGCCGGCATCTCCGTCCCGGTCTTCTGGCTCGCCGCCGTCCTGCTCAACTACCTCGCTTACGAGACCGGCCTCTTCCCCGCCCAGGGCTACGTCAAGCTGACCGAGGACCCGATCGACTGGGCCTACCACCTGATCCTGCCCTGGATCACGGTCGCGGTCACCCTGGTCGGCCTCTACAGCCGCGTGCTGCGCTCCAACATGCTCGACGCGATGGGCGAGGACTACGTGCGCACGGCCCGGGCCAAGGGGCTCCGCGAGCGACAGGTGATGAGCCGCCACGTGCTGCGCAACTCTCTGATCGGAATCGTCACCCTCTTCGGTCTCGATTTCGGCGCCCTGATCGGCGGCTCGGCGATCCTCACCGAAGCGATCTTCAACCTCAACGGCGTCGGCCTGTATCTCTACGAATCGATCGAAAACCTCGACCTGCCGCCGATCATGGCGATCGTCCTCTTCGGTGCCTTCTTCGTCGTCCTCTTCAACGCCCTGGTCGACATCGCCTACGCCTATCTCGACCCGCGGGTCAAGCTGGGAACGGAGGCCCAATGAGCTTCCGGTGTGCCTTATGCCACCTATGCCCACATAAAGCGCACCGGAAGGGTGGGCGATGAGCGGGCGGGCAGAGCCGCTGCTCAGCGTGCGGGACCTGCGGGTCGGCTTCGCCACCGAGGGCGGCCTCGTGCAGGCCGCCGACGGCGTCTCCTTCGACCTCGCCCCCGGCGAGGTGCTGGCGATCGTCGGCGAGTCGGGCTCGGGCAAGAGCGTCACCGCGCAGACGATCGTCGGCCTCACCCGCTCGCACAACGCCCGGATCGAGGGCACGGTACGGCTCGGCGACGCTGACCTGATCACGGCGAACGACGACGAGCTGCAGCGGGTTCGCGGCGAGCGCATCGGGATGGTCTTCCAGGACCCGATGACCTCCTTCAACCCGGTCTACCGGATTGGCGCCCAGATCGCCGAGGCAATCAGGGCACACCGCCCCGCGGTCGGCAGGGGCGAGGCGCGCGAGCAGGCGATCGCGCTGCTCGACTCGGTCGGCATCCCGGAGGCGGCGCGGCGCGTGGACGACTACCCCCATCAGTTCTCCGGCGGCATGCGCCAGCGGGCGATGATCGCGATGGCGCTGGCCCTGGAGCCCGAAGTGCTGATCGCCGACGAGCCGACGACGGCGCTCGACGTCACCGTGCAGGCGCAGATCCTCGCCCTGCTCGAGCGAATCAACCGCGAACGGGGGCTGGCGACGATCCTGATCACCCACGACCTCGGAGTCGTCGCCGAGGTCGCCGACAGGGTGCTCGTCATGCACGAGGGGCGGATCGTCGAGCGTGGCTCGCTCGACGAGGTCTTCTACTCGGCCAAGGACCCCTACACGCGCCGCCTGCTCGATGCGGTGGTGCGGATCGACGGCGCCCCGCCGCTTCGCGCGGCGCGCACGAGCGAGCCGCTGCTCGAGGTCACCGACCTGGTCAAGCACTACCCGGTGCGGCGCGGGCTCCTGCGGCGCGAGGTCGACCAGGTGCGCGCGGTCGACGGCGTCGGCTTCACCCTGCGCCAGGGCGAAACGCTGGGCCTGGTCGGGGAGTCCGGCTGCGGCAAGTCGACGCTCTGCCGTGCCGCCCTGCAGCTGATCGAGCCGACCTCGGGCTCGGTCCGCTTCGAGGGCCGCGAGATCGCCGGCCTCTCACGGCGCGAGATGCGACCACTGCGGCGCGAGATGCAGATCGTCTTCCAGGACCCCTACGCCTCGCTCAATCCGCGCAAGCGGGTCGGCCAGATCGTCGGCGACCCGCTGAGGCTCCACGGCGTGAGCGGCGGCGAGGCGCGGCGGCGGGTGCTCGAGCTGCTGAAGCGGGTCGGCCTCTCCGCTGAGCACTACGACCGCTACCCGCACGAGTTCTCCGGCGGGCAGCGGCAGCGGATCGGGATCGCGCGGGCGCTGGCGCTGCGCCCGAAGCTGATCGTCGCCGACGAGCCGGTCTCCGCCCTCGACGTCTCGATCCGGGCGCAGATCCTCGACCTGCTCGCCGAGCTGCAGGAGGACTTCGGCCTCACCTACCTCTTCGTCGCCCACGACATCGGCGTCGTCCGCCACGTCTCCGACCGGATCGCGGTGATGAACGCAGGGAAGATCGTCGAGGAGGGCCCCGCCGACCAGGTCTGCGAGCGGCCCTCGGACCCCTTCACCCAGAAGCTTCTCGCCGCAGTGCCGATCCCCGACCCGCACGAGGCGCGGGCACGTCGGCAAACTGTCGGGTCAGGTTGACCCTTCCGCTCGCCCCGCCGATCAAACCGCAGCTTGCGCTGACCCGCAAAGAGCTCCCGCTGGGCGAGGAGTGGGCCTACGAGCAGAAGCTCGACGGCTTCCGCGCGATCGTCTTCGTCGACGGCGACGAGGCGTACATCCAGTCGCGCGGTGGCAAAGCGCTGTCGCGCTACTTCCCCGAGCTGAGCTTCCCGGCCGGCCGCTACGTGCTCGACGGCGAGCTGGTGATCCGAGATGCCGAGGGCAACCTCGAGTTCGACGCGCTGCAGAGCCGCATCCACCCGGCGGAGTCGCGGATAACCCTGCTGTCGAAGGAGATCCCGGCCGGCTACGTCGCCTTCGACCTCCTGGCCGAGGGCGACGAGTCGCTGCTGGAGACGCCCTTCGGGGAGCGGCGCGAGCGGCTGGACGCGCTGGCCGCGCGCACCGGGATCGAGGTCAGCACCCTCAGCGCCGACCCGGAGCAGGCGGAGGAGTGGCTGCGACGGACCGAGGGGACGATGGCGAAGCAGCTCGACGCCCCCTACGTGCAGGGGAAGCGCAAAGGCATGGCCAAGGTCAAGCGCGAGCGCGAGATCGACTGCGTCGTCATGGGCTGGCGCCCGGGCAAGGAGGAGGGAACGGTCGGCTCCCTGATCCTCGGCCTCTACGACGGCGAGGAGCTGCGCTCGGTCGGCCACATCTCCGGCTTCAGCGCGGACGCCAAACGCGGCCTGCGCTCATTGCTCGAACCGCTGGAGACGGGCGACAGCGGCACCGCCGAGCCGAGCCGCTGGACCGGAGGGCGCGACCTCGAGTGGGTAGCCATCCGCCCCGAGCTTGTGATCGAAGTCGGCTACGACCACGCCGCGGCGGGACGCATCCGCCATGGCGCGCGGTTCCGGCGGTTCCGCGACGACAAAGACCCGCGGGAGTGCACCTTCGATTCGCTCGATCAGGGGTAGGAGGGCGGGAGCCCTCTCGCCGTCCA
>DATDAQ010000111.1:0-13689 GCA_036525295.1 Solirubrobacterales bacterium
CCGCGACGCAGCCGACCCGGAACATGCAGGAGCGGTCTTCCTTCGCGCCATAGCGCTCCCGCACGATGTGGGCCCAGCGGCGTCGCCCGGCTCGGTACTTGGCGATCTCCTCGAAGAAGTCGAGGTGGGCGTTGAAGAAGAACGAGAGCCGGGGGGCGAACGAGTCGACCGAGAGCCCTCGATCGAGCGCCCGCTCGACGTAGGTGAAGCCGTCCTTGAGCGTGAAGGCGAGCTCCTGCTGGGCGGTCGAACCGGCCTCGCGGATGTGGTAGCCGGAGATCGAGACCGGGTGCCAGCGCGGCATGTGCTCCGAGCACCACTCGATCATGTCGGTGACCAGGCGCATCGCCGGCTCGATCGGGAAGCACCACTCCTTCTGGGCGATGTACTCCTTGAGGATGTCGGTCTGAATCGTGCCGCCGAGCTTCTCCGGGGGGACGCCCTGCTGCTCGCCGACCAAGACGTAGAAGGCGAGCAGGATCGCCGCCGGCGCGTTGATCGTCATCGAGGTGGTGACGCCGCCCAGCGGGATGCCGTCGAAGAGCTGTTCCATGTCGTCGAGACTGTCGACGGCGACGCCCTCGCGGCCGACCTCGCCGAGGCTGCGGGTGTGGTCGGAGTCGTAGCCCATCAGCGTCGGCATGTCGAAGGCGGTCGAGAGCCCGGTCTGGCCGTGGTCGAGCAGGTAGTGGAAGCGCTCGTTGGTCTCCTCGACCGTGCCGAAGCCGGCGAACTGGCGCATCGTCCAGAGCCGCCCCCGGTACATCGACTCATACGGGCCGCGGGTGAACGGGTACTCCCCGGGGCTGCCGATCGTCTCCTCGGGCTCGGCCGGCGCGCCCCCGGGCCCGTACAGGGGCGCTATCGGCTGTCCCGACATCGTCGAGAACTCCGCCTCGCGCTGCTTGAGCTCCGGCTTGGCACCCGGCTCCGCGGCCATCGTCACAGGCTAGCGGCGGGCGGGGAAGCGGCGGGGAGGGGGTGCCTTGCGGCGGGCGGCGATGCGCGAGGCGCCGAAACCGCCGACGGTGGCCAGAAGGGTGACGACGAGCGCGACCAGGCGCCGGCCGAGGCGCTCGAAGCGCAGCGTCTGCCAGCCCTCCTCGCGGGCGATCTCGAGCAGCGGCGGGTCGGGATTGACGACGACCGGGTTGCCGACCGCGCGCAGCATCGGCAGGTCGGAGATCGAGTCCGAGTAGGCGTAGGAGGTCGCCAGGTCGATGTCGTGCTCGGCGGCGAACGCCTGCATCGCCTCGACCTTGCCCTCGCCGTAGACGAAGGGGCCGTCGAAGCGGCCGGTGAGGGTCCCGTCCCCATCGACCCCGTAGCGGGTCCCCACCCCGCCGTCCATGCCGAGCACGTTCGCGAGCGGCTCGACCACCCCGCTGCCGGCGGCACTGACGATGAAGGTCGGCCGGCCGGCGTCCTGATGGGCGTAGACCTCGTCGAGCATCTGCGGGTAGACGCGCGGCAGGATCGCCGCCATCACCTCCGGGTTCATCCGTTCGAAGCTGCGCGCGGGGACGCCGGCGATCAGTTCACGGGCGGCGCGGAGCACCTCGTGGGTCCGCTCGTCGGTCGTGCCGCGCAGCCGGTAGCGCATGTGCTCGAAGCCCCAGCTGGCCAGCTGGCGGCGGCTGACCAGCTTGTGACGGGCCCCGACACGGGCGAACTGCATCCCACTCGACCCCGCCATCAGGGTCTTGTCTAGATCGAAGAATGCAGCCGCACGGCCCACTGCCTAGGAACCGGCGACCTCGATCACGATCGCGTCTCCCTGACCGCCGCCCGAGCAGATGGCTGCAACGCCGAGGCCGCCGCCGCGCCGGCCGAGCTCGTGCACGAGCGAGCCGACGATGCGGGAGCCCGAGGCCCCGATCGGGTGGCCGAGCGCGATCGCGCCGCCGTTGACGTTGACGTTCTCCTCTTCGATGCCGAGCATCCGCATCGAGTTGAGCGCGACCGAGGCGAAGGCCTCGTTGATCTCCCAGAGGTCGACGTCCTCGGGGGACTTGCCGATCTTCTCCAGCGCCTGCTTGGCGGCGTTGGCGGGGGTTTTCGCCAGGTAGGGGAAATCGTCGGCGACGGTGCCGTAGGCGAGAACGCGGGCCAGCACGGGGCGCCCCTCCTTTTCCGCCCACTCTTCGGAGGCGACGACGATCGCGCCGGCGCCGTCGTTGACCCCCGGAGCGTTGCCGGCGGTGTGGGTGGCGTCCTCGCCGCCGATCGCGCGCAGCCCGGCGAGGGTCTCGACCGTGGTCTCGGCGCGGATCGCCTCATCGGACTCGATCGTGCTCTCGCCCTTGCGGGACTTGACCGTGACGCCGGCGATCTCGTCGGCGAGCCGGCCGGCGTCGGTCGCCTCGGCGGCAAGCCGGTGCGAACGCTCGGCAAAGCGGTCCATGTCGGCGCGGGTGATCTCCAGCTCGTTGGAGACCTCACTCGCCTCGTTGATCATCTGCTTTTCGGTGAAGGGGTTGGTGAGACCGTCGTGGACCATCGCGTCGATCGTTTCGACATGGCCCATCCGGTAGCCGAAGCGGGCGCCGGGCAGCAGGTGCGGGGCCTGGCTCATCGACTCCATGCCGCCGGTGACGGCGACGTCGGTGTCGCCGGCGCGGATCGCCTGGTCGGCGAGGCCGATCGAGCGCATGCCCGAGGCGCAGACCTTGTTGATCGTCTCCGAGGGCACCTCCTTGGGGACGCCCCCTTTGATCTGGGCCTGGCGCGAGGGGATCTGCCCCTGGCCTGCCTGGAGGACCTGGCCGAAGACGACCTGCTGAACCTGCTCGGGGTCCACGCCGGAGCGATCGAGTGCCGCGGAGATGGCGTGACCTCCGAGGTCGGTTGCGTCGAGTGAGGAGAGGGTCCCGCCCATCTTGCCGAAGGGCGTGCGTGCGGTACCGAGGATCACTGTGCTGGGCATGGCTGCCTTTCTCTGAGTGTTTATGCCGGGTCTCGGCTCGATCAGGGCCGCCTGGCCCCACACCCGGGACGATAGCGTGAGGCGGTAGCCAACCGCTGTGCGCAACGTCATAGACTCGCGTGCTCCCGATGGACGTCTCCGTCAGCCAAGTCGAGATCCCCACGGTCGACGCCGATCTGCTCGCCGTGGGTCTCTGTGAGGGCGAGGAGCTGCCGGCGGAGCTCGCCTCGGCGCCGGGAGCCGCCGACACCAAGGGCGGCTTCAAGAAGCTGGCGATGCTGCACCCGGAGCGCCCCACTCGGGTCCTGGTCGTCGGCCTCGGCAAGCGCGAAGAGCTCGACGCCGAGCGCGCCCGGATCGCCGCCGCGCTGGCGGCGAAGGAGGCCGGCAAGCTGAGCGCGACCTCGATCGCCTGGGCCCTGCCCAGCTCCGAGGACGACGCGGCCCTCGCCGAGGGCCTGGTCACCGGCACGATCCTCGGCGCCTACCGCTTCGACCGCTTCAAGGGCAAGGATCCGGACGACCCCGAGCCGTCCGTGCTCGACTCGCTGACCCTGCTGGCGCCTGACAGCGTCGCTGGGACAGCGGAGGCCGCCCGCGTCTGCGCCGAGGCGCAGAACCGCGCCCGCGATCTGCAGAGCCTGCCTTCCAACGTCGCCACCCCGTCGTTCCTGGCCCGGCGAGCGCGAGAGATCGCCTCCGCCCATTCCGCGGTCAGCACCGAGGTCCTCGGCCGCGAGGAGATCGCCGCCAAGAAGATGGGTGGCCTGGTCGCGGTCAGCCAGGGCAGCACCGAGGAGCCGAAGCTGATCGTCCTCCGCTACGACGGCGGGGGCTCAGGGAAGACGCTCGGCCTCGTCGGCAAGGGCGTCACCTTCGACACCGGCGGGATCTCGCTGAAGACCCCCGCCGGCATGCACGAGATGAAGATGGACATGTCGGGCGCCGCGGCCGTCCTGGAGGCCGTCGGCGCGATTGCTGAGCTGGGGCTGGCGATCAACCTGGTCGCCGTCGTGCCCTCGACCGAGAACATGCCCTCGGGCACGGCGATCAAGCCCGGCGACATCATCACCCAGTACAACGGCAAGACGGTCGAGGTCAACAACACCGACGCCGAGGGCCGCCTGCTCCTCGCCGACGCCCTCGCCTACGCGATCGAGCTCGGCGCCGAGCGGGTCGTCGACATAGCGACGCTGACCGGCGCCGTGATGATCGCCCTGGGCTCCTCTTACGCCGCGGTGATCTCCAACGACGACGAGCTCGCCGCCGAGGTCGAGCAGGTCGGCCGCGAGACTGGCGAGCTGGTCTGGCGTCTCCCCCTCCACTCCGAGTACAAGGCGCTGATGAAGGGCACGGTCGCCGACCTCACCAACGCGGCGGCCAAGCGCAAGGCGGGCACGATTACCGCCGCCTCCTTCCTCGAGGAATTCGTCGGCGAGACCCCCTGGGCCCACGTCGACATCGCCGGCACCGCCTGGGACGTCGGCCGCGCCTACACCGGCAACGACGCCAACGGCTTCGGCGTGCGGCTGCTTACCGCGCTTGCGGGCGAGCTCGCGGACTGAGCTCAGCTAGCCGCGGCCTTCGGCGGCTCGCTGTCGATCTGCAATCACGATGTACTCCTCGACCATCAGCTTGTCCTTGGTGCGACCAGCCGCCTTCTTCATCGCAATCAGGTGATCCAGGGAAGCCACCCTGACGAGGTGGCCAAAGATTTCGCGCTCTACGGAGCCTGACTTCAGATCGTCATACGACCGCATGCCGACAGCGTCCGCGAGTATGTCGAGATCTCCATATGACGTCTCGAAGGTGAAGTTTGCTCCGTTTTCGATTGTTCTCACGTCGAGCTGGAATGGAAGATCCGACGGAGCGCCGCGCAACCGCACTCCGATCTCCTCAAGAGCCGCAACGAGACGAGTGACGTTGTCGTGGTCACGGGCATACACGACATCGAGGTCAAAGCTTGGATAGGTGGAGCCGTGGGATATCCCCGCCTGGCCCCCGATCAGGACGAAATCGACCCCATGGGCAATCAGCGGTTCGAGTAGCTGCCGAAATTCCGGGGCCTTGGGTGGCAGCGTCTGGCCCCCGCTCATAGCGGCTCCCGACGAGGGTTCGGACTGCTGGCAATCACCATGTTGGCGAAGGCCGCTCCGTAGTCGAGCCGTTCGGTCGGCGACCGTCGGAGCTGCTGGTCGATCAGGGTCACGTCGATTCCGGATTCACGGCGCGACGCGCCGAGCTCCAAATCTTCACCGAGGAGATAGAGCAGCTCCCGCAGAGTCTCGACCGAGGGCGAAACGCGATCACGCTCGATCCGTGAAATCGCGGACTGGGTCGTGCTGGCGCGCATCGCGAGCTGCTTCTGACTGACGCCATGCCTCTCTCGGGCCTCTCTAAGCAGCTGTCCAGGAGTTTTCACGCCTGAAGAATAGCAGATATGTACTTATCTCATATTTGCTATTAGCTACCGAGGATCATGCAGGTGGCGATCCCGTGCGCCAGCAGCTTGCCGCTGTCGGCCGCGGTCAGGTTGGCCTCGGCGGTGGCCTGGCGGCGACCCCCGTAGAGGACGTTGGCCTCACAGAGGACGCGGCCGGTGTCGCGGGTGATCGGGCGGACGTACTTCGCCTCGAGGCCCAGCGAGGTGTAGCCGACGCCAGCCGGGAGGGTCGTGTGGACAGCGCAGCCGAGGGCGGAGTCGAGCAGGGTCGCGGCGTAGCCGCCGTGGACGACGCCGATCGGGTTGTAGTGCTCCTCACCGGGATCGCCCGCGAAGACGGCACGGCCATCGCCGATCTCGATCGGCCCCATCCGCATCGTCACCGCGATCGGCGGCGGGGGCAGCTTGCCGGAAACGATCGCCTGCATGTACTCCATGCCGGTCATCGTCGCCCCGGCAGCCGCGGTCGGCACCGGGTCCTGCCAGACGAGGGTGCGCTCGCGCGTCGTCTCCGGGCTGGTCTCCGCGAAGGCGAGAGCCGCGTCGACGGCCGTGCCGCCTTCGGCCGCCAGGTGCTCGGCGCTCATCTGACGCTCCTCCGGCCGCGGACCGCAGCCTCGCGCAAGGCACGCGGGCTCGCCGGGTAGATCAAGTCCGCGGTGATCTCCTCCTGGGTTATCGAGATCCTCGGAGCCTTGACCCGCTGGTGCTGCCTGTGTCTCGGAATCAACCTCATCCTGTGCCTCCAATCTGCGCTGACTTCGTCTTTTGGGGGCGAGTTGCTTCACGCAACTCCCATGAGGCCCACCCTAGACGACTGAGTTGCTTGACGCAACCTTGTGTGCCAAGATCACTCTGTGCTGCGCAACGACTATCCGGACCAGGTCTGCTCGATCGCCCGCTCTCTGGAGGTGATCGGCGAGCGCTGGACGCTGCTGATCGTGCGCGACGTGATGAACGGCAGGCGGCGCTTCGACGAGCTGCAGAAGGGGCTCGGCGTCGCCCGCAACGTGCTCTCCACCCGTCTGCAGCGGCTTATTGAGGAGGACATCCTCGAGCGCCGCGCCTACCAGCAAGGCCCCGAGCGCTACGAGTACTTCCTCACCGAGAAGGGCCTCGATCTCTGGCCCGCCCTGGTCGCGCTACTCCACTGGGGCGACCGTCACTCCCCCAGCCCCGAGGGCCCGCCGATGCTGATCGTCCACAAGGGGTGCGGCGGGGCCGTAAGCGACCGCGGCATCTGCGAGAGCTGCGGCAAGCTCCTCCACGCCCGCGACGCGCGCCCGGTCCCCGGTCCTGGCCTGGAGAGGGCCGACGGCAAGGCGAACGCGATCACAGCGCGCTAGCTTTGGCTGCACAGCCAGGAACGGCAAAGGCGACAGGAGGGTTGGCATGGCTACAGCGGCGGAGACTCAGGTGCGCGACAGGATCTTCATCGGGGGCGAGTGGGTCGAGTCCGAGGGCTCGGAGACGATCGAGGTGATCAACTCGACCACCGAGGAGGCGATGGGAACGATCCCGGCCTGCACCCCGGGCGACGCCGACCGCGCGGTGGCAGCGGCCCGCGACGCCTTCGAGACGTGGTCGCAGACCAGCCGCGAGGAGCGCGCCGGCTACCTCAGCGCGATCGCGGCGGGGCTCGGCGAGCGCTCCGAGGAGATCGCGGCGACGATCGCCCAGGAGCTGGGCATGCCGCTGAAACTGAGCCAGATCATCCAGGCGGGGCTGCCCACGGGCCAGTTCGCGGCGATGCCAGGGCTGATGGAGGAAGTCGCCTGGGAGGAGGAGATCGGCAACTCGCGGGTGCTGCGCGAGCCGGCCGGCGTGCTCGGCGCGATCACCCCCTGGAACTACCCCCTGAACCAGATCGCCGCCAAGGTCGCCCCCGCCCTCGCCGCCGGTTGCACCGTAGTGCTGAAGCCGAGCGAGGTCGTGCCTCTCAACGCCTTCATCCTCGCCGAGGTGATCGAGGCCGCCGGCCTGCCCGCCGGGGTCTTCAACCTCGTCACCGGCACCGGACCCGTCGTCGGCGAGGCGATCGCCGGCCACCCGGGCGTCGACATGGTCTCCTTCACCGGCTCGACCCGGGCCGGGCGGCGCGTCTCCGAGCTCGCCTCGGCGACGGTGAAGCCGGTCGCGATGGAGCTCGGCGGCAAGTCGCCGAACGTGATCCTCGACGACGCCGACCTGAGCAAGGCTGTGCCCGACGGCGTCGCCAAGTGCTACCTCAACTCGGGCCAGACCTGCAGTGCCCTTACCCGGATGTTGGTCCCCCGCGAGAAGCTGGCCGAAGCCGAGCAGATCGCTGCGCAGACGGCCGAGGCCTTCACCCCCGGCGACCCCTTCGAGGACTCGACCCGGCTCGGTCCGCTCGTCTCCGAGGTCCAGCGCGAGCGCGTGCGCGGCTACATCGAGAAGGGCGAGGCGGAAGGGGCAAAGCTCGTCACCGGCGGCGCGGCCGCACCCGAGGGCCTCGAGCGGGGCTACTTCGTCCGGCCCACGGTCTTCTCGGACGTGACGCCGGAGATGACGATCGCCCAGGAGGAGATCTTCGGGCCGGTGCTCGCGATCCAGCCCTACGACGGCACCGACGACGCGGTGCGGATTGCCAACGACACGGTCTACGGACTTGCCGGAGGGGTCTGGTCGGCCGACCAGGACCGCGCGATCTCGGTGGCGAAGCGAATGCGCACGGGCCAGATCGAGATCAATGGCGGAGCGTTCAACCCGCTGGCGCCGTTTGGTGGCTACAAGCAGTCGGGGCACGGGCGGGAGAACGGCAGATACGCCATCGAGGAGTTGCTCCAAGTCAAGAGCCTTCAGCTGTAGGAGCTGGCAACGGCATAGGCTGCCGCCGTGAACTTCGATCTCTCTGACGAGCAGAAGCTTCTTCGCGACACGGTGCGGGAGTTTGCGCTTGCGGAGGTGAAGCCCGTGGCTGAGGAGCTTGACCGGACCAAGAGCTTTCCCTATGAGATCGTCGAGAAGCTCGGGGGGCTGGGGCTTATGGGGATTCCCTTCCCCGAGGAGTACGGAGGTGGCGGGGCCGACACGCTGAGCTATGTGCTGGCGGTGGAAGAGCTGGCTCGGATCGATTCTTCGGTTTGCATCACGATGGCGGCGCACACTTCGCTGGGGACGATGCCTATCTATCTGTGGGGGTCCGACGAGCAGAAGTCGGAGTGGCTGCCGCGGTTGTGCACGGGGGAACGGCTTGCTTCGTTCGGGTTGACCGAGCCGGAGGCCGGCTCGGACGCGGGGAACGTGCGGACCACGGCGAAGCTGGAGGACGGCGAGTGGGTGGTCAACGGGGCCAAGCAGTTCATTACGAACTCGGGGACGGACATCTCTGGGTGCGTCTCCATTACCGCCGTCACCGGCGAAGCGAACGGGCGCAAGGAGATCTCGAACTTGATCGTGCCTACTGGGACGCCGGGCTATGAGTTCGGTGAGCCCTACCGCAAGATGGGCTGGAACGCCTCCGACACGCGGCCGCTCTCCTTCGAGGACTGCCGCCTGCCCGAGTCCAGCCTGCTGGGCCGCCGCGGCGAGGGGTTCAAGAACTTCCTCCACATCCTCGACGGCGGCCGGATCGGCGTCGCCGCGATGGGCGTCGGCCTCGCCCAGGGCGCCCTCGACGAGGCGATCGCCTACGCCAAGGAGCGCCAGGCGTTCGGCCAGGCGATCTCCAAGTTCCAGTCGATCCAGGCCAAGATCGCCGACCTCTCGGCTCAGATCGAGGCTGCCCGCCTGCTCACCTGGCGGGCGGCGCTGGAGAAGGAGGCGGGCAAGTCCTTCACCCTCACCGCCGCCCAGGCGAAGCTGATCACCGGCCGCCTCGCCGTCCGCGCGACCGAGGAGGCGGTTCAGATCCACGGCGGTTACGGCTACATCGAGGAGTACCCGGTCTGCCGCTTCTACCGCGACGCCAAGATCCTCACCATCGGCGAGGGCACCGACGAGGTCCAGCAGATGGTGATCGCCCGCCAGCTCGGCTGCTGAGCGCTCGCCACGGTGACCGCTTCAGCGAGGCGCCTAACGTCGTCCGTCGTGCGTGAATCCCAGAGTCATAACCGCATGCTACCAAAAATTGATGAGGATTGGAAGCGAAAAGTAGCAATCAAGGGGACGGCTGCGAGGTGACCGAGCCTTCGGGGCGCCCGGCAACCTCGGCGGCGCGGCCGACCCGCTCGCCGATGCCGTAGTGGGCGCAGATCGTCAGCTCGTGCTCGCGCAACAGAGGCCGGGACGGGTCGACCACCGGGGAGTTGCGGATCGTCCGGCCGGGATGAGCGGCCCAGATACGGCCGGCACCCGCGGCGCAATCGCGTAGTGGAACCACCACCAGGGTCTTTCCGAAGCGACCCTGCTTGACGATCAGCCAGGTGGGATCGCCCCTCTGCGCGTCGGCGAAGAGTCCGTGAACCTGGCCGACGCCGGTGCCATCGGAGTCGTCGACCCCGTATCCGACCCAGCTTCTCGCCTCGCTCGGCGAAAAGGTGGCCGAGGCCTGCGACTCACCCATCGGCCTGCCTCTCGAGCAGCTCTGACGCAGCGCTGGCCGGGTCGAGCTCGCGGCGAACGACCCGCTCCAGGAGCTCCGTGGTCTCGGGGTCGCCGGCGGCGGTCGACTCCATCCGCCGTCGCATCCGCGAGGCCGCGATCCCCAGCACCTCGTTGCGCAGGTTGCGGGCGCGGCGCTGCTCCAGCGTCCCGGCGGCCTCGATGTGGGCGCGGTGGCTGGCGATCGCCTCGGCGAGCTCCACCACCCCCTCCCCACGCGCAGCCTCGGTGCGCAGGATCGGCACCTGCCAGCCTTCGGGATCGTGCGAGAGGGCCAGTACGCCTCGCACCTCGCGCACCATCGTGTCGGTCATCGGGTGGTCGGCCTTGTTGACGACGATCACGTCGGGAATCTCCATCACCCCCGCCTTCAGGGCCTGGATCGAGTCGCCCGACCCCGGCATCAGGGCGAGCACGATCGTATCGGCGTGGTCGACGATGTCGATCTCGGCCTGGCCGACACCGACGGTCTCGATCAGCACGTCGTCCTTGCCGGCGGCGTCCATCGCCAGTGCGACCTGCAGGGCAGCCTCCGAGAGCCCGCCCAGCGCCCCGCGCGAGGCCATCGAGCGGATGAAGACACCGGGGTCGAGGAAGTGCTCGGAGAGCCGGATCCGGTCGCCCAGCAGGGCACCCTGGGTGAAGGGGCTGGAAGGGTCGATCGAGAGCACGGCGACCAGGCGATCGGCCTTGCGAAGCTCCGCGGTGAGAGCGCCGATCAGGGTGCTCTTGCCGACCCCGGGCGGTCCGGTGAAGCCAACGATCCGCGCCCTGCCTGTCCGCGGGTAGACCTCGCGCACGAGCTCCCAGCCGGCCGGGTCGTCGGACTCGATCAGCGTGATCGCCCGCGCCAGGGCGCGCTTGTCGCCGGCGACGAGGCGCTCGGAAAGCGAGGCGGTCTTGGCGGAGTCGGTCACGGCCCGGTGAGTCTAGAGTCCGCGCCGCCGTGATCGACCTGATCAGATTCGCCTCCCGCAACGGGATGCTCAACCACCGCTACGGGAAGCTCCTCTGGCGCTACCTCTGGCGCCGCCTGCTGACGCGCGCCGGGCGCCGCTGGCGCACCGCCGGGATGCTCTTCCTCGGGCGCGGGCTCGAACTGGAGGTCGGCCGCAAGGGACGGCTCGAGTTCGGCCGTTTCGTCTGGATCGGCGACAAGACCAAGATTCGCTGTCACGAGGGCCGGGTCGAGATCGGCTCGAAGACCGTGATGGGCCAGGAGTGCACGATCTCCGCCTACCAGCGAGTGCGGATCGGCGAGCAGTGCGTGATCGCCGATCGGGCGATGTTCATCGACTTCGACCATGGCGTGGTCGAAGTCGAGCGGCCGATCCGCCAGCAGGGCATCTACAAGCGCGACGTCGAGGTCGGCTCCAACGTCTGGATCGGATACGGGGCCTGCATCCTGCGTGGCGTCAGCGTCGGCGACAACTCGATCGTCGGCACCAACTCGGTGGTGACCAAGGACGTCCCCGCCAACGCCGTCGTCGCCGGCATCCCCGCCCGCGTCATCCGCATGCGCGAGGCGCCGCAGGAGCTGCGCTGGAGCGACCCGGTCGAGCCGGACCTGGAGGCGTGGACGACGCTTCAGCCGCCTGCGACAAACGATTGAGGTCGGTTCGGGCCGCTCTTCAGGGAAGCGTTGTGGGAAGGGTGCGCATGCCGCGCTGACGAGCAGCGCGGTGAAGGCGAAGGTCCCAGGTGGCGAAGGTCACTTCCGCAAGTGGGAGGGATGACGCCACAGCCAGATGCACGGCATCCAGTGACCGCAATCCAGTCGACCAGCCGATCTGGCCAGCATTCTCGGCAAGCGCGCAATCGACGTCGATGACCTCGAATGCAGGCCACTCGGCCTTCAGCCTGCGCACCCTCTCTCGCCGACCGCGAGGCCAACGGCCCGAAAGGTCTCCACGAAGCCGACCCAGCAAGCCGAGCAAATATCCGCAGCGCTCATCGCTGCGTTGACGTCAAGGCTTCCCGCCTCCTCGACGTAGCGCTTGACGAGGGCACTGGAGTCCAGGTAGAGCTTCAACGATCTTCTTCGCGTTCGGCGAGGATGATCGCCGACGCAGACCGCCCCGATTTGATCGGTGGCGGTGGGTTCCGGTCGAGCGGCTTCGACGGCGGCGTCACCTTGCCTTCGGCGATCAGCTTCTGCATCTGCGCCTCGGCCGGGTCGGTTTCGGGCGGCAGCAAATCAGCGACGTGACGGCCGCGGCGGGTAATCCTCACCCGCTCGCCGTTTCCGACGCGACGCAGCACGCTGCTCAGATTCGCCTTCAAGTCCCGCACTCCGATTTCTCGCACATGGTCATTGTAGGTCTGCGTCGCCGAATCTCAGTCGAGAATCGACGTGCAAGAAGCTTACCATGAATGAGGGTTATTGTCTGTCAGCTGATAGATTTCCGAGCCTGTCGTTGCGCGGTCGTTCTACTGTGGCGGTTCTTCCGCGCTCGCGATGTGGACTATGCATCCGCCAGCGAGAACAATGCCGCCCATGGACATCGCCGCCCTTTTCGGGGAGAACCTGGCGCGCTGCCGCAGGCGCGCGGAGATGTCGCAGGAGGAGCTGGGCATCCGCGCCTCGCTCCATCGCACCGAGATCAGCCAGCTGGAGCGGGGACTGCGCGTGGCCCGCATCGACACCCTGGTCAAGCTCGCCGGCGCGCTCGGCGTCTCCCCCGGCGAGCTGATCGAGGGAATCGACTGGAGTCCCGGTAGCACCACGACCGGGCAGTTCATGATCGCGCCGAAGACGCAGGCGGAGCTGAACTAGCTCAGGCGGCGCTGGTTTTCTCGCCGACCAGGTCGGCGTAGACGCCGGCCGTCTGCTCGGCGACGTCGCCCCAGTCGAAGCGGCGCAGGTGCTCGTAGGCTTCGGCGACCAGGTTGCGGCCGAGCTCGTCGTCGGAGAGCACGCGGATCGCAACCTCGGCCAGCGCTTCGGGGTCGTGGGCGCGGAAGCGCAGGCCGGCCTCCTCGTGCGGGACGACCTCGCGCAGGCCGCCGGTGTCGGCGACGATGCAGGGACAGCCGCTGGCCATCGCCTCCAACGCGACCAGGCCGAAGGGCTCGTAGATCGAGGGGACCACGGTCAGGTCGGCGATCCGGTAGAGCGAGTGCAGCACGTCGTCGCCGATCCAGCCGAGGAAGGTCCCGTGCTCCATCAGCCCCAGCTCCTCGGCCTGTTTGTGCAGCTCGGTCTCGTGCGTGCCCGAGCCGGCGATCAGGAAGCGCGTCCCCGGCACCTCCTCGATCAGCCGCGGCATCGCCTCCAGGGCCAGCTGGAACCCCTTCTCGTAGACGAGGCGCCCGATCAGCAGGACCAGCTTCTCCTCGGGGTCGGCGAACTCCGAGCGCAACCGCATCAGCTCCTCGGGGTCCTGCGGCTGCAGGTCGTCGGGGTCGATCCCGTTGGGGATCACCGTCACCCGCTCCTCCTCGACGCCGAAGATGTCGGCGATCTGCTCGCGCATGTAGTGGGAGCAGGCGATCACCCGCTCGGAGCGGTTGGTGATCCAGCGCTCGACACCGTGGATGTAGGTCTGCGGGTGCTTGTCGACCCAGCCCTGGTGGCGGCCGTGCTCGGTGGCGTGGATCGTCGTCACGAGCGGCGCGTCGAAGCGTTTGGCGAGGTGGTCGCAGGCGTTGGCGACCAGCCAGTCGTGGCCGTGGACTACGTCGAACTCGTAGCGGTCGCCGAGCTCGACCCCGGCGGCCAGCATGTCCGAGTTCATCCGCTCGACCCAGGCGACGA
>DATDAQ010000112.1:0-20220 GCA_036525295.1 Solirubrobacterales bacterium
CCTCCGTACTCGGCCCCCCTGCATCCACGCCACCCGCAGAGATGCGGTGCCGGCCGACTACAAGTTCCGCTGCCGCCCAGACGACTGCTGCGGGGATCAGCCAGATGAGGCCAGGGAAGCTGTAGGTGTACACCGACCCCACTGCCAGTAGAGCTGCTGGGAGGAAGCGGAGTGGAAGGGTTCGCCAACCTGGATTAACCGTGGCCTCCCTGAGGGCGAGGACGAAGGCTAGGAAGAAGAGGGATTGCATGGTCTCCTTGAAAGAGCCCTGGGCGAAGTAGGAGGCGACCATGTAGGTAAGGCCGATGACGAGCGCGGCCGGGATGCGGAGGTGCGACGGCTGGTCGCGGAAGGCTGTCAGTGCGGTCAGGGGCGCAAGGACCGCGACGGCGATGGTGAGGCCGGTGAAGCCCTCGACCAGCCCGATGTCGAGGCCGCCGTGAAGGGCCACGACGATCGCGTGTGGGCCCAGTGGGTAGCCCTGGTGCAGGAGCTGGGAGCCCTCGCCGGCGGCAAGGCGGTCGGTGGCCAGCAGGTGCTGGGACATATCCGGGTTGAAGCTGGTGCCGAGGATGCCGAAGTGGCCCTCCGCGACAAAGGGCAGCGCGGTCGCCAGCAGCGCCAGCAGGGCGACCGGCCAGCCGACGGCCAGCGCCCCTCTCCCCCCCTCCAGCCTCTCCCTCAGATAGACGAGGGAGACAAGGACGAGCGCCACGGCCGCGATCGCGGACGCCGCTCCCTCCCCCGGCAACCGAACCGTCCCCCAGCAGATCGCGCAGAGCAGTGCCAACCCCACGGCGGGAGCCAGCCACGACCAGCGCCGCACCCCACAGAGCGCAAGCGCCGCCTGCCCGATCGCCAGCGAGGCGCCGCAGACGGCCAGCACGGCTGCATAGGTCCCGAACACGAGGCCGCGAGCCTAAACTGCCAGCATGGCCTTCGTACCGTCAGCCCGCCGGGACGATGGGCGCTACTGGGCTCGAACCAGTGACCTCCAGCTTGTCGAGCTGGCGCTCTCCCAACTGAGCTAAGCGCCCCGGGCACCTGAATCTAGCAGCGGCGGCACGAAGGCGGAGACTGCGGGGAACCGAACGCAGATGCGGCAGGTTCACGGCGTTCCGAACTCAAGTCGATTCCTGCAAAAGCCGATGCAGGGGGCGTGCGAGGGGCGCAACTAATCCCCGAACACAGTGTTTATCTAGATGCATTAGGACCGACGAGCCAGGGAAGCAAAGCCTCACTTGGTGGCACGTCCTTCGGAAGCAAAGGGCCCCTCACGGGGCCCTTTTCCGATCAGCCCAGCACCTGGACCACGACGGTCCGCTCTCGCGGCCGGTCGTCGAAGTCGATCAGGGCCAGCTGCTGCCAGGTGCCGAGAGCCATCCGCCCATCGATCACCGGCACGACCTCCGAGGGGCCGACGATCGAGGCCCGCTGGTGGGCGTGCGAGTTGGAGTCATGGTTGAGCCGGTTGTGCTCGTAGTCGCCGTGAGCGGGGATCAACCGCTCGAGCATCTCCTGGAGATCCCGCACCCCACCGGGCTCGTACTCCATCGTCGCGATCGCCGCGGTCGACCCCCGTACGTACGCGCACACCTGCCCCTCGGCTACACCTGCCTGCTCGATCGCCCCCTGGACATCGGCCGTGATGTCGACGACATGACCGTCGCCTCGGGTCGACAGCGAAATCCCGGTGGTCCGGATCTGCATCGGGCCAAGCTATCCGACTAAAGGCCGGAGTCCAGGTTGACCCAGAACCGCGGACCGGCGAGCGGGACGCGCGGCGCGCCGGGGAACGACACCGAGAGATGGCCGGCCCAGGTCCTCGTTCCATCGGCGGCGGCGGCATAGGAACCGGTGTGGTTGAAAGGCCATGGCGGCCTCAGCGTCGCCGAGGTCAGGGCTTCGTTCTGAGCGAAGGACCGAGAGGTGCCAGCTGCCAGGGCGTAGCGCACCACGGCCATCGATCCCAAGCTCTCTTCGGTGAGCGCGAGGTAGAGGGTCCGGTCGCCTATCTTGAAGGCGAGGAACTCGGTGGATGCGAGCGGCTCTCGCCAGCCCGCCTGCAGGACGTCGAACGGGAAGGCCGGGTCGTCGCTGACCGGCCGGGCGTATCGCTCCCCGGACGCGCGAAGCCGCCGCCCGCCGCAATGAAGACGCAACGGGCTACGGACCCACCCTTTCACGCGATGAGCGCGGACGGCAACGTAGTGCCGCTCGCCGCTGAAGCGAACCCTGCCGGCGAAGACGCCGAAACGGTTTATGAGCCGGTCCGGGCCTTTGCACTGACGGCGGCGGGGCGACCGCACTATCCGGCCGGAGGGGCGGAACCGGACCGCGATCCTGCCGAACTTGCCGAATGAGGCCTCGATGCGCCGCGGCGTCACCGTGCCGCGTGCGATGTAGGTCGAGACCGGCGCGCCGAGCTTGAAGAACCGGCCCCGATCCGATCCCGAGTCCCGGTGCTTGGTGACGGCTATGCCGACGACGTCGTCGACCGCGACCATGGAGAGGTCGTAGCCCTGCCGTGTCTCGAGCTCGAAACGAGATTCCCAGGAGTGCCGCGGCTTTGCCGTGTGCACACGTGCCCTCACGAGAGCGCGGAACTTCGCCGGGACAGCGGCGGGTATGTCAAGTGGGCTGGCCGGGACCGCGGGCGGGGCGACGCAGAAGGCTGCCGTCAGGCAAAGCGCACAGAGCCAGCGACCGCGCATGGTCATTTGACCCGCCTCGCACGCGTGAACAGCCGCCCGACTTCCTTGCCGAAGTAAGCACCGAAATTGGTCTCCGGATCGTCCGTGTAGCCGTAATTGGTGACGCTGTTGAGGATCCCGTCGCCGATCGTCCACCCGCCACCGGAGGCGCCTCCGGTGACCCGGCACTCGGCGGCAAGGTTGAGTGGGCCCGGCGAGAGGATCGAGAGCACGTCGTGGCCGAGGAACGGGGTGTCGGTGCAGACGCTCTGCGTTTCGCCGTCGAAGGGCGATTCGGCCGGGTATCCGTGGATGTCGAAGACCTGCCTCGCCCCGAGGCCCCAGGCGATCCCGGCCCCGCCGACCGCCTTGGCGAGGAGCTGACCGCGTCCGTTTCGGGAGACGACCGCCGCGCCGACGTCGTAATTCTCGCTGCCCGTCGTGCGCCAGCGCCGGGTCGTGTCGATCCACCTCGCCGGAAAGACCCCGAAGGGGCGCTGTCCGTACCGGTAGCCGGGGACGAAAACCCAGCGGAAGTCGATCCAGCGGCCGCGATGCCCGCCGCTGTGTATGCAGTGCGCCGCGGTCACCACGACGCTGAAGTTCGGCGCGTTGACCGAGGTGCCCGAGCAGCGGCCGAGACCGAACGGGGTGACCATGAAGACGACGCCGTGCTCGCGAGCCACCGGGGCAGTGGGATCGAGCACCGTTTCGGGCATGGAGCTCACCCTCGCGTCGCTCGGACCGAGCCGCGGGAAGACATGCGGCGTACCCGCCTCCCCACTCATGGGCCTCTCCCGGGGCTCGACCGCAGACCCGGCGGGCACCCTGGCATCGAGTGGCTTCGCCCGTTTCATCCGGTCGGCCGTCCAAAACGCGACCGCATCCCGCGCTTTCGCCCGAACTGTGGTCGCCGCGTCGGCGGACCTGGGGGTCCACGTCCCCGTGAAGAGACACGCAGCGGCCGTTCCCAGCGCGAGCCCCATGGACAGACGACGCATTCCCCGGCAAAATGCGCTCACCCCGAACAGTCTACTTATGTACACCTGTGCTCAAGCAGTTTCGCGAGCAGCCGCGCCGCCCGTGCTAGTCCACACTCTCAAGCGCGAGTCTGATGTCCTTGACCAGGAGCTGCAGATTCATTGAATCGCTGGGCGAGGGTTCGAAGCCAAAGTGCTCGTAGAAAGCACGGGCCTGGTCATTCAAGGCATGAACAAGCAGCAGACGCATGCCCGCCTGCTCCGCCACGGAGAGCGCGCGGCTCATCGCGTCCCTCAGAAGGAAAGCTCCGATCCCCTTGCCCTGAACCGTTTTGTCAACTGCCAGTCGTGCCAGCAGCATGGCCGGGATCGGGTGTCGCGGCATTCCCTTGCGCCCCCGGTCGGTTGCATCGGCGTGCTCAATAGAGGCAAGCGATAGCGCGTGATAGCCGACGACCCGATCTTGCTCGATGTCCAAGACGACATAGGTGCGGGCGGACCCTGCCCCCGCAGCTGCTCGAGCGTGCTTGATGAGCCAGACGCTCAGCGACCCCACCCTGCAATCGAATCCGTTGATCCGATGCTCGTTGCCGAGCGGCTGGGGGTCGAGAAAGCGCGGCACCCGGCCCTATTCAGGGCGGGGGCGCGAGAAAAGCTTGGAGAGCTCGGGCCGGGCCTTTGCAGGC
The DNA here is from genome assembly GCA_036525295.1 of Solirubrobacterales bacterium. Taxonomy (GTDB): domain Bacteria; phylum Actinomycetota; class Thermoleophilia; order Solirubrobacterales; family 70-9; genus VRUE01. The sequence goes on from DATDAQ010000112.1 coordinate 4,360, forward strand.
TGGTCCATGGCGGCAGTGATCTCTTGCCAGGCATCCGAATCGACGCTAAAGCTGGTTCGGTCGGCAAGCAGGCGCTCGGCTCGCTCACGACCGCTCTCGACAAGAAACTGCGTCAGGGACTCCCGGTGGACCATGGCGGCCTGCTTGAAGAGAGTCTCGTCGTCCTTCTCAATTCGAAGGTTGAGCCTCTGGGTCTTTGGAGTGGCCATGCCGAGACTGTACATACAACGTACGTCAAAAGTCAAGGACCGTCCGCGCTCAAAATTTTCTCCCAGAGAATGCAAAGTCTCTGACAAACGGAGACTCGCTTTGCCAGAGCCAGAGGCGCCCACCGGAATCGAACCGGTGTAAACGGCTTTGCAGGCGGGGGCAAGGTCGCCCGACCTGCTTGTTCAAGCGGAATCTCAGCCCAGGGTGCCAGTAGGGGTGCCAGTAGGGGTGCCAGTAGGGGTGCCAGTCAGGCTCGGCAGGGAGCTACAACTCATCAGGCGGCTCGAACCGATATTCCTCGATGTTCGGCACGCCGGCCAAACTGCCGTCTGGCTTTTTCAGCGTGTTCCACAGAGTCTTTTTTGCCGCGTTGCGAACGCGATCCAACGGGAACCCAGTGAACGCCGCGAGCAGGTTGGCGTAGAGATCAGGCTCAAACTCGTCGAACACCGGGAGGCCACTGAGGCCTCCAATCGGCATGGTGATCAACTGGTCAGGCCCGTCACCGGACCCACCACCGATCATGTACTTCGGCACCCGGTTGAACCGGATGCGCCAGTGGGCCAGTAGCGCAGCGACCTGGAGAAACTGGGTTGGGTGCAGCTCAATGGACTGGGCTTCCGCTACGTCCTTGATGTCCAGTGCTCCCGCCACGGAACCCCAATCGAGCAGACAGCCCACCAGGCCGACCGGGCCGAGACGCAACGCGATGAACGGAAAGGCGGTCGTGTCCCGAAAGTCAAAGCGGTTCGCGGTTATCTCTGAGTCCAGCGTCCGAAACACGAAAACCGATGCGGGAACCTGGTCTTCGGTCAACTCCAGGGCGCCCCTGATCACTTGCAGCACTTGATGAAGCTCGAAGTAGGTCGTCAGCCACTGCGGCTCCAACAACGGCCCGGAAGACGGATCGCTGCGGTCAAGGGCTAGCGATATGTCCTTGAACAAGAGGCCGTAATAGATCTTGCTCAGCCAGAGCCCAAGGGTCACTGGCCCGAGCGCCTCGAATGCATCAGGCCCTGCCCTAAACGCGCTCGATACCTCGTCCTCTAGCTGCGAGAGCCAGCGGCCGTTGCAGTCCTGACAACAGGGGATAGTGAGTTGCCGGTATCGGATCTCGGTGTCGTTGGGCAAACCCATCCGAAGGTCGTAGAGATCGAACTCGCGCTGCACCCACCGGGGAAACACATGCTCGTCAGTTCGGTTCTCCTCCGTTAGCTTGCTCCCGCACAGAAAGCAGTGGTCGTGATCCAGCGCCTGGTCGCGGTCAGGGACGTATGCGAAGTTGTCAAGCACGGCCGCGTCATCAGGGTTCAGCGGTTGCTCGTGGTGCTGCTGGTCGCTCACGCGGCAAGCCTAGACCGCCACGTGCCACAGCCCTCGGATGCGATGCTGGCTTCATGGTGCCGCCCGAGAATCCACCCGACGCGGAGAAGGAGGTCGCCCGCCACCTACGCGTAACGCTGGCGGGGTCGTACTTGGATCGAGCATTGAAGGAGCTTCGGGCCAGCGGTTCGCCTGACACCCTGTATGAACCCCGGTTTCGTAACCCTCGAGATTCCCGCCCGGTCCGGGGCGCTCTGGGTAGGCGTCTCGCAACCTCTAGACAGCGCGAGGCCACCCGCTCTGCAGTCCTGTTCGCGATGCTGGCCGCAGAGGCCTACGTCAACCAGTTCTTGGAAATCCATCTGACAGGCGCTGAGGCTGACGCCGCGGATCGCCTTCCGACGTTCGAGAAGTTCATGATGGGGCCTCGCCTCGCAGATGGCACGGACCTCTTCGACAGAGGCGCGGAACCCGCGGGAACCCTGAAGAAGCTGCTCAACCAGCGAACCCCCCTTGTTCATCCAAAGCTTGCCCCGCCGAAAAGCCAGGGACCGACATACACGCCGCTAGAAGCGGCGGAGTTCATCGTGGCCGTGGCCAATGCCGCGATCACGCTTATCGCCAACTCCGACCCGCGACCGAAGCTCGACTTGGCCATCGTCGCCGTCCAGGAGACCCCTGATTACTTCCTCGACTACGGACGCCGCGCAACGGAGGGTCTGCCCGACCCAGATGGTCCGCCCTCTCCCGATCTCGTACTGGAGATCCTCACCCGCATGACGGAGAAGGAGATGGAGGAGGCGGAAGAGGGCCGCGCCGATTAGATCGCGACCCCAGTCCGCACTGCTCCTTCCGCTGCCACCAACTGCCCGTTGAGAAACCCGTCCAGCAAGGCCGCGGCCTCGGCCCTAGTCCCGGGCATCAGGTGCCCGTAGAGGTCAAACGTCACCTTGATCGAGCTATGGCCCATGAAGGCCGACAGCGCCTTCGGGTTTACCCCAGCGGCGATCATGAATGAGGCGTACGTGTGCCGGGCCTGATGCAGCCGCAGGCGATCCGTCAGCCCAGCCGCCTCCCAAGACCGGTCGGCGCGGCGATAGAGGCTGGCGGCGTGAAACGGCTGATCGCCGTCGCCGAAGACGAGGGTATCGTCGGGCGGCTCGCCACGCCTTAGACGGTGCTCCAGCATGAAGTCGCGCAATAGCCCCGGCATCGGCGTCGCACGCCGCGACGTTGGGGTCTTGGGCGCGATGCGCCCCTCCTTCGGGTCCCAGCTCTCGACCACTCGAATCGCGCCCGTGTCCGTGTCTACGGCCGACCAGCGCAACGCCCTCAGCTCGCCGTACCGCAGCCCGGCGTACAGCGCCGTGCCCCAGACTGGCCGGTCCTCGACCGGCAAGGCGGCCAGCAGGGCGGCGGCTATCTCCGGAGACACGATCTCAACCTCGTTGGGACGGGCTGCCGGTAGCTCCAGGTCGTGCGTCGGGTTCAGCGGCAGTCCGCCCCGCGAGCGCCCCCGGCGGAAGATCGCCTGCAACGGCTTGATCGCGTTGCGGATGGTCGAGGCTTGCTGACCCTCCCCCAGCCACCGATCCACTAGCTCCTGCAAGTCCAGCGTCGTCACGGTGCTGAGCTTTCGACTTCCGATCAGGGGGAGCACCCGATCCTCAAGGGCCTGCCTGTAGCCGCGCAGGGTCGCTGGCTTGTAGGGATGCCCCGAGCGGTTCCTGACCTCGCCCGCCTCCGCTCCAGCGAGCCATTCCTCGGCTGCATCCCTCAGCGTCGTCTGGGTCGGCGCTCGCAGGGTGCCGTGGTCGAGCGCCCGCTTGGTCTCGGCCCGCCAGGACCGTGCTTCGGACTCGCGCCGGAAGCGCTTGCGGAGCTTCTTGCCATCGCGGGGGGAGTAGACAGACGCCTCCCACCCCGCCCGGCACTTGCAGCGTCCGCCCTGGTGAGCCGGGCAACCCTCGGAATGGCGCTTGCGGATTCCGGTCGCCATCAGCCCTCGCCCCCGTAGGTGTACGCGCCCAACCGAGTCCCGCCGGGGTCCCAGCCCATCCCGTCGAGCAGTTCCTCTGGCGGGATGCCGAGGGAACCGGAGAGCTTGACCAGCGTGTCCACGCGGGCGACCCGTTCGCCGCGCTCAAGCTGCCCGACCGCCGTACGGTGTAGGGATGCCCGCACCGCAAGCTCTTCCTGGGAGAGCTTCGCCCGCCTGCGGCAGTAGGCGAGGTTGCCGCCGAACTGCTCGGCGACCTTCATCTCTCGCGCTCCCTCTCCACGAACCCGCCGGGGCGGTAGTCGCCTGGGGTCCAGGTGATCCCGGCCAGGAGATCGTCGGAGAAGACTTCCAGCGAGGCTGCCAGCTTGACCAGCGTGTCGATGCGGCAGAGGCGCAAGCCACGCTCAAGCTGGCTTATCTCGGTTCGATGTAGCGAGCTGAGATAGCTCAGCTCCTCTTGAGAGAGGTCGGCCCTCTTGCGGTGATGGGCGAGGTTGTCCCCGAAGCGCGCGGCGAAGTCGATCATCGGCTCTTGCCTCCGAGTTGCCCGAGCAAGCCGTGCAGGGCCTCGTGCTCGGCGACGACCCGCTCGTACTCGTTGCTCGCGTCGATGATCTGGGCGAGCGTTCCGACGACCTCGCGCACCTCGTCGTCGGGGACGATCACCAGCTCGTCAAGGGCCGCGAGGAGCCGCCCGTAGGCGGCCTCCTCGCGGCGCAGGCGGTCTGGGTCATTGACTTGCCTTGCGTTCGCCAGCTCGTCCTTGACGCCATCGCAGGCGTCCTCGAACGTCTCGCGCAGGAAGCGAACGTGACCGGCGGGGAATTGGAGGGCTACGGCAGCGCCGCGACCCGTAGGGTTTGGATCAGCCATGAGGAGGTACCTCTCCTTGTGGTCAGCCCCCCGGTTGGCGTTAGCGCGCCGCCGGGGGGCGCTTGTTTGCTTTGGCGATCCGCAGCTTAGCAGTGTCGTAGGACTTTCCCTACGACACTGGCTACTCGCCTCGGAGGATTTCCCCGATACGGGTCCAGTGCAGACCGACCTCTTGGGAGATTTCCCGGAGGGACAGCCCGGCCTTCTGCGCTCTCTTGAAGCCGTCCAGGCGTTCCGCCTGCGCTTCTTTGGTCTTGCGCTCGAAGTTGGCCTGAGCGCGGCGCAGGTCTTTGCGGGCTTTCTTGAGGGCAGCGTCGTCGGCCATCCCGCGCAGCCTAGAAGCTGCTCGCAATCTTGCGCGGCTCCGACCTCGCTGCGCAGGCTGCCGGTCATCGCATCTCACCGAGGACCCGACTGGCGTTTTCCGCCGTCCAGCGTTCAAGCTCGCTGACCGGCACCAGCCGCTTACGCCCCCGTCGCACGAGCCGCAATTCCGGCGCGACGTTGGCGTCGAAGAAGTCCGGCCCGACCCCGATGGCGGCCGCCGCCTCGGGCGGGGTGAGGGCGATGCGCGGGATGGACGCGGGGAGCTTCTTCGCCATCCCTACCCCTGTCCGAACCGAGTGAGCATCGCCTCGGATATGTCCGCGACGGCGGGCAAACGCCCCCGGAGATTCCCCGCCGCCCGCCGCGTCTCGTCCACGCGCCTCATGCCTTCCCTGTCCAGCGCGGGCGGCGGTTGCATCGCGACCCAAGCCCAAGAGTCAGCCAGCAAGAAGGCAAATCAGAAGCCAAAACCGAAAGAAGAAGACAACTGAGAGCCAGAAGGTAGAGGCACTCAGGGCAGCCAGAGAGATGCCCTGAGAAGCCATCCAGGTCCCGCCCCAACAGCCAACAGCAACCACCCTCACGCCCTATCACTGAAGTGAATCTCCGGGGGCGCTCCGCCTCCCGGCCGGACATCAAGGGCGATGCAACACCTGCCCGATGCAACCACCCTTCCGCCCGGACACCGCTACCGATGATCAGCATCGGCAAGCTGGGCAAAGGCCAGGAGCGCTACTACACCGAGAAGGTCGCCGAAGGCGCCGAGGACTACTACTCCGGCGAGGGCGAGGCGCAGGGCCAGTGGATGGGCGACGGCGCTGCCGAACTTGGGCTCGCCGGGGACGTCGACCCCGCCCAGCTCACGGCGATGCTGACCGGCAACAACCCGGCCACCGGGGAACCGCTCGGCCTACGTTCGGTCGGCGGCAAGGGGCCGGTCCCCGGCTTTGACCTGACCTTCTCGGCTCCCAAGTCGGTATCGCTGACCTGGGCGCTGGGAGGCCCCGAGGTCGCCGCCGAGGTAGCGGCCGCCCACCAGCGCTCAGTAGAAGCCGCCCTCCGCTACATGCAGGCCCACGCCTGCTGGACGAGGCGAGGGGCCGGAGGCTCGGAGTTCGTCCAGGGCAACGGCTACCTCGCCGCCGCCTACTTTCATCGCTCCTCGCGAAACGGCGACCCCCAGCTCCACACCCATGTCCTAGTCGCCAACGCGACCAGAGGGCCGGACGGCCGCTGGTCGCGCCTCTACCACCCGGCGATTTACGAACACGCCAAGACCGCCAGCTACCTCTACGAGGCGAACCTCCGCCATGAGCTCTCCCGCTCCCTCGGGGTCCAGTGGCAGGAGGTGCGCAAGGGCATCGCCGAGATCGAGGGCTTCCGCGACGAGTGGCTGAAGACCTTCTCCACCCGCCGCGCGGAAATCCTCGAAGCCGCTGGTCCCGGAGCTTCGGCCAAGGCCCGCCAGGTCGCCACCCTGACCACCCGTCACGTCAAGGACCGCGAGATGACGCCGGAGAGCCTGCGCGAGCGCTGGACGGAGCGGGCGGCGGAGATCAGCCTCACGCCCGAGGACATCGCCGCCACCCAGGGGAAGACGGTCGAGCCGCAGGCGACCCTGACCCTCGATGCCTTGGGCCGGGCAGTAACCGCCCACGCCTCTCACTTCGACCGCCGCGAGACGATTCAGGCGGTGGCTGACCTGCTCCCCAGCGGTGCGCCTGCCAAGGAGGTCGAGGCCACCGCCGACGCTTTCCTCGCCTCCGAGGCCGTGATCCGCATCTCCGATGCAGCCAAAGGCGAGCGCTTCACGACCCAGCGCATCTGGGAGCTGGAGCGCGGAGCGCTGGAGAGCACCGAGAAGTTGGTCGCCGAGCCGCGAGGCGTAGCCGGGGAAGTGATCGCAGCGAGGACGATCAAGGACCGTCCTTCCCTCAAGCCCGATCAGCGCCGCATGGTCGAGCGCCTGCTCGCAGGACGCGAGGGCATCGTCGTTGTGATCGGCGAGGCGGGGACCGGCAAGACCTTCGCCACGGTGGCGGCAGCCGAAGGCTGGGCGCAGGCCGGGTTCAGGGTCCAGGCGGCAGCCCCGACTTGGAAGGCAGTGAATGTGCTGGCCGACCACGGGCTCGAGGCGAACACGGTGGCCGGGCTGCTGGGCAGCCTCGACCGAGGCTACGTCGAGTTGGACGAGCGAACCGTCCTGTTGATCGATGAGGCCGGGATGGTCGGCACCGAGGACATGGCGGGGCTGATCTCCCACGCCGCGGCGGCCGGGTCAAAGCTGGTGTTGATCGGCGACCCCGAGCAGCTCGACGCGATCGACGCCGGGGGGTTGTTCCCCGCGATCGCCGAGCGCACGGACCCCGTCGTCCTCGATGAAGTGATCCGCCACAACTTCGACCTTGACCGCGAGGCGGTCAAGCGCATCCGCGAAGGGGAGGGAGCGCAGGCCCTCTCCCTCTACCGCTCCGAGGAGCGGGTGACGGTCGCCCCCGACGCCGAGGCAAGAAGGGAAGCGATGGTGACCGACTGGCTGGCCTCCTACCGCAATGGAGACGACGCGCTGATGGTCGCGCAGCGAAACGCCGAGGTCGAGAGGCTGAACGTAGCCGCCAGGGAGCTGCTTCGCAGCGAAGGGATGCTGGGAGAGCACGAGATCGAGGTCGGCGGCGCGCGCTTCGCCGCCGGCGATCAAGTCATCACCCGCGTCAACGACCACCCCAACCAGGTCTACAACCGCGAGCGCTGGCAGGTGGCCGAGGTCGATCCCGAGCAGAGAAGGATCGTCCTTGAGGGAGTCGACCGCGCCCGCACCGTGGAGGTCGGACCCGACTACCTCGCACAGACCACCTTGAACGGGGAAGTCGCCGCCCTTCAGCATGCCTACGCCGTCACCACCTACTGCGCCCAGGGAGCGACCATGGATCGCACCTACGTGATGGCCGACGCCTCGATGGACAAGCAGGAGTTCTACGTCGCCACCTCAAGGAGTCGTGAGGAGACCTACCTCTACGCCACGGCGGAGATCGACAGCGGGCGCGAGGAGTTCGCGCCGCCCTCGGTCGAGGATCGGGGAGCGTTGGGCCAGCTTGCCCAGGCCGCTGAGCGAGACAGAGCGCAGAGCGCCGCCCACGACGAGGCGAAGCGGGGGGAGCTGTCGAAGCTGCCGACCCCGCAGATCGCGGAGCGCCACCAGGAGCTTTCAGGCCCCGCCAACGCCGAGGCCCGCCAGGAAGGCGACTACGCGCGCCTGGCCAGCGAAACCGAGCGCTGCCGCGAGCGCTACGCGCGGGCCGTCGCCGAGCGAGAAGCAGCCGAACGCCTTGGTTGGCACGAGCGCAGAAAGGAGCTTCCTCGCGCCCAGGAGAACGAGCAGAGGCTCGCGGAGAGACTCACGACAAACACCGAGAAGCTGCGCGGCATGGAGCCGCCGGGGGACTCAGCCCGCCGCGAGCAGCAGATCGCCGAGCGCCTGCTCGCCGAGCGCACCGAGCAGGCGCTCATGGCCGCCCGGATCAAGCCGCCTAGATACGTGACGAAGGAGCTGGGGGAGCGACCATCCGGGTCGGTCCAGGCCGGGGAGTGGGACCGGGGCGTGCGGGGGATCGAGAGCTACCGCCAGGAGCACGGCATCACCGACAAGCGACGTGCCCTCGGCAAGGAGGCGAAAGGCGCGTCGCAGCGAGCCGCGAGAGAGCGGGCGCTGCGGAGAATGCAGGAGGTGCAGCGAAGGCTCGGGCGAGGGCAGCAGCTTACGCGGTCAAGGGACACCGGGCGTGGGCTCGGAATCGGCCGCTGAGCGCCCCCGACCCGCGCGATCGTGGCACCGCCCTCGCGCTGGTCAACCCCTGCGGGGTACGGGCGCTGCGCGCCCTTGACAAGCGCGAGTCCGGTGCTGTTTGGCGGGTAGGTCGGGGTTGGGGGTTCGGGTGAAGGCAGGAGTTAGGCCCAATTGCAGTTGCTCCCACATCGAACTCACTAGCGGCTACCTACACCTCCAACAACAAGCACCATCATCGGAATGGATACGACGATGCCCGTTGTTATGACGTACCGTGCCCGTCCTGATACAACACTAGCAATGGCAGCAATAAGAGTTATAAAGGGACCGAGATATGCGCAAAGCATTACCAGTGTGTGACCCGGGTTTCTGCCCAGAAACCAATCCGGACAATTTCTCTGGCTAAACAGCGCATCATGCTCAGCACAAAGAAGCGACGCCGCGATCGTCCAGTAGGCTAGAAGCCCGACGATCGCGACCGCGGCGATCGCGCCGAGCACCAACAGACCGCGCGATGGCCTGGAGCGCTCCATAGTGACCTCGGATCGTGGCACTCCTTCATGATCGACCAAGCCTCAGCCCAGATCTTGCTTTGCTGCCGAGGTGGACGATGGTTCTAGTCGCTGACCATCGCCCAGCACGACGACCGGAGCAGCGCTGGCCTTTGCTTCGACCTCGCCTTGACCGATAACCACCCGAGCGCTTGACGCTCGCTCAGGCAACGCGAACGTGGTCTCGGAAAGAACCCCATTGGCCTCTGTGCGAATGAGCAGCACTGCATTCTTGCCCACATCACCCGAGACCTTCAGCATGTCGCCCGGCCGCAACGGATCACCCGCCAACTGAGCCAGGCCGCCTGTTGCGGGCGCCATCTGCACATCGCCATCGGGCGAAATGTATGCCAGATCGGCTGAGCCATTTCGACGACCAATCGCAGCCTTGGCGAGAGAGTCTTCGAGCCGACGCCGTGAGCACAGAACCGCGCTCACGCCGGAGCCGAACCAACTTCTACATCTTTCAGGGGCGTCGCGATCAGTTTCGGCACCCGCTGAACTGTCTACCGAAGCCGAGCTTCGCAGTTTTTCTTCTTCCTCTCGCTGACATTCGCCTCCCCCATAACATTCCGCAAGCCACGGGGTTTCGAACTGATCCTGATTGGCGCCATTAGCCGGACTAGATACGTGTGATGTGAATCCAGCGTCAAATCCCCACATTCCAGGCCAGTCCGTGAACCCTTGTGGGCCTTCCAGCCACGAGCCCGAATAAGCTTCGGGAAGTCGCTGGAGAGCACCAGCATCACCGTTGTTGAACCAATCGACCTCGCCTCCGTGATCCGTCTCCGGCGTAATGCCATTACTCTGAACGCAGGGGATAATTCCACTACAAGACTCACCATAAGATGCGTGTGTTCCGCCAGCTACATAAACGTCAACATGCTTTGAGGCTCCCCCACATTCATTGCCTTCGTTACACGTAAGGCCTTCGCGAAGGTAGGCATAGCTTGAACCATGCTGCGCAAATGTCACGTAGTCAAAGGTTGACGCTGGAATTCCGTACGGAATGGCTACCGATACGTTCTCCCAGTCCGCCTCATGGTCCAAGTATTCTTTCCCCAGTTTATCCAGTGGCGAATCGTTGAAGCGATAGAAAAACCAGTACTCCAGATACTGATAGCCCCCAGGGCTTACATGCGTCGTGTCGTAGTAGATCGCGGAATGTTCCGGGTCTTCGCAGTCGATGCCGTGTTCTTCCAAGATGTCGCAGTCTTCGGCACCATATTCGTCTGGATCGGACACATGTGGTTTGGTGTCCCACTCACCTCCGAGAGGTGGAATGTCAAGCACAGCCCCTTCGAGGTTTGATTCAGAGAGTTCGGCGAGTTCGGACACCTGATAGATCTGTTCGCATTTTTTTTTGATACAGACGCGTGGCGGTATTTCTTCGAACATCTTGTCCAGTTCAAGCGGCCGCCAGCGCTCGCCCTCGTCGAGGCGTAGCGCTGGCTGGAAGATGCGTGCAAGACCGTCGTAGTCGCTGCTCGTCTGCCGGATGGAGACGTTTGAGACACCATCTGCCGTCGATTCGGAGAATTCGCCGAGTGGAAGCGCTTCTTGGTTTTCGCCGCTCGGGTCCATTTCCTTGATCTGACGGTTTCCTTCGACTTCGACGTTGTAGACGATTGCGGTCCCATCCGGGGTCCACTGCGGTGCCCAGCCATCGACGTTGAGGTTGATCAGTTCGCCGGTTTTGAGGCTGGCGCGACATATGCTCCAGGTCGTCGCTTTGGTTTCCGGATCGCGGAATCCGCAGCTGAAGACATACCATTCGTTGTCGAGGCGGACATCGGGTTCCAACGCGTAGAAGATCCCGGCTTTCGATGTCAGGTCGGTTGGATTGCCTCCTTCCAGGTCGGTCCAGAACAGATGAAATTCGTCTTCTTCTTCGCCGAAGGGTTCCCCTTCTGAGTTGGCTGTCGAGCTGAAGATGATGTGTTCGCCGTCGGTCGCGAAGCGTGCGTAGAGCTGGTTTCCGCCCCAGCCAACCACCTGCCTGGTTTCGTCGGGTTCTCCTTTTTCGTCCAGGCTCAGTTCCCAGATATCTAGACCCGATCCGCTCTTGTTGAAGAGGAGACGATGGCCCCCGGGGCTGAAATCGAAGCTGCCACAGGAGCCTTCCACCGGGGTGCTCCACTTGAGCGTTTCGGTGTTGACGTCCATGAGATACATGTAGAGTTTGTATCCGGCTCCTTTTTTGAGTTCTACGTTTGCACAGAACGCCACGTACCGGCCATCCGGAGAGAGCGCAATCGCGGAACCGCCTCCCCAGTAGAACGTGGAGGTCTCCGTGAGCAGGATTCGAGGATGGGCCCCGTTCTGGTTGGCGAGGGCGAGCGATTCGACCGAGTTGTCAAAGGCAAGGTAGGCAAACTCCGACGCTTTGGCGTTGGGCACGGCGCTCGTCGCGAGCGCGACCGTGGCGAGGCCCACCCAGAGCATCGCTTGCTTGCAGAGCTTTGAGGTCGAAGCGCTGTTCATCGACGAGCCTCCCAATGTGGACTACATGGGCTGTAAACGCAGAAACGGATAACGCCTTTCGCGCTTGTACTACATTCATAATTTAATAGGAAGTATTGATTTATAAAACTCCGCCAGTTTGCGAGAAAACTGACGGTCGGGTCCGTAGCTCCCCGTCCAAGATGGTCTGGGGTTCCGCGACGAGAGGCTGAGGACGTTCTCGACGCGCCTCGCCGAATCCTCAAAAGCCGCAGGCCCCGGAGCGCCCAAGGGCTGCCAGTAGCCCAGGTTCGCGAGGGCTCGCGGAAAGCCTCGGCATGGGCACTGAGAAGCTGCGCGGCATGGAGCACGCCGGGGACTCAGCCCGCCGCGAGCAAGCCATCACCGAGCGACCCCTCACCGAGCGCACCGAGCAGGCGCTCGCCGCCGCCCGGATCAAGCCCCCCGCCTACGTCACCAAGGAGCTGGGGGAGCGGCCGCCTGACCCGACCAAGGCCAAGGCGTGGGACCGTGGCGTGAGGGGATCGAGGGCTACCGCCGGGAATACGGCGTCACCGACAAGAAGAACGCCCTCGGCGAGCAGGCGGGGGGCGTCGCAGCGGACCGCACGGGAGCGGGTATAGCGGAAGATGCAGGAGGCCCAGCACAGGCTGGGTCGAGCGCAGCAGCTTGGGCCGGTCGAGGGACACGGGGCGTGGCCTCGGGATCGGTCTGTGAACGCCCCGACCCCCGCGATTGTGGCACCGCCCTCGCGCTGGTCAACCCCTGCGGGGTACGGGCGCTGCGCGCCCTTGACAAGCGCGGGGGCGGTGCTGTTTGGTGGGTGGGTCTGGGGGGTGGAAGGACGGACCAAGGCCCTGTTTTGAGGGCATCTTCCCCTCGTCCCCGGCGGCTCGGGTGCCAGTCGGGTGCCAGTCGCGCCCGTTGACAACCGATTTCAGCCGGATTCAACCGGTCGAGCACAAACCGCTGAATCCTGCATCAGAAACCGGATTGCCGCTGTTCATGCTAGAGGCGCCCACCGGAATCGAACCGGTGTAAACGGCTTTGCAGGCCGCTGCGTAACCACTCCGCCAGGGCGCCGGAGGGACGAAGGGTAGCGGCGAGAGGTTTGGTCTCGTCGCGCCGGGCAGCCTAGGCGGCGCGCTGCTCGGAGCCCGGGTCGTCGTCCACGTCGAGGATCAGGTTGTCCTCTGCCGTACGGCGGACCCGGAAGTCGAGAGGCGAACGCTCCTCGAGCTCGCGCAGGAGCTCGACCGGTTCGTCGAGGTGCATCGAGATGGTCGCCCGGCCCTCGGAGAAGCGCTCGACCGAGATCTCCGAAGTCGCGTCGATCTGACCCGCCGCGTCCTCGAAGCCGACGAGCTGGGAGAAGTCGTCGAAAGGGCCGATCTCGACCCTGACGATGCCCTCGTAGAGGCCTTTGGCGGCGCGCTCCACCGCGTCGCCGGTATCGACGGTCGCATCCTCGGTGGCACCCGCCTGGGCCTCGGTCAGCTCCTGAGCCCGCCGGCCAACCTCGACCGCCTCGTGGAGCGCCTTCATCCGGATCCGGGTGGCCTGGCCGCGGGCCTGGGACTGGATCTCCTCCAGTTTCGAAGAGACCGACTCCAGCGAGGCGAGGCGCCGATCGTGCTGCTCGTTTGCCTCGGCAAGCTGGTCGCGCAGGCCGCGGATCTCGCGCTCGCGCTCGATCACCATCGCCGAGAGCGACGAGAGCTCCTCCTCGGCGCGCGCGGCGACATCGGCGGCGCCCCGCCAGCCCTCGAGCGCATCCTCGGTGTCGCGCTCGAGCGCCAAACACCGTGCATCCCGCGCCGCCAGCGCCGCATCCACGTCGGCGCGGCGGTAGCCGAAGAGCGCCCTCCTGAAGTCACCCATGCGCGGCACCGTAGAGGGGCCCCCGGACGCCATCCTGCGCAGTCTGCAGGTCGACCCGCGGCGCCTCGCGCCAGAGGTCCTCGAGCTGGTAGCGCTGCCGCGCCTCCTCGGTGAACACGTGCAGAACGCAGTCGAGGTAATCGAGGACGATCCAGCCGGCGGCTTCCGCCACGTCGGCACCCGCCGGCAGCAGGCCGCCCTCCTGCTTCATGCGCAACTTCACCTCGTCGGCGATCGCCCGTGCCTGGCGCTCGTTGCGCGCCGTGCAGATGACCAGGAAGTCCGTGTAGGCGACGAGCTTGCGCATGTCGAGGGCGACGATCTCGGTCGCCGCTTTGGAATCGGCCAGTCCGGCCAGGCGCAGTGCCAGCATCTCAGAGCCCCCGGACTTGCCCTCGGCCGGGCTCATCGGTAGATCCTCTTCTCTTCGATGAACCGCGCCACCGACTCGGGCACCAGGTAGCGCAGCGGCCTCCCGGCGGCGGCCCGCTCCCGAACCGAGGAAGAGGAAACGCCGAACTGGGGCATCTCCAGCATCGTCGCCCTGCCCTCGGCGCCGAGGCTGCGCATCACGGCGGCGACGTCGGCCTCGGAGACCCCCGCGCGCCGGGCAACCGCGAGGCGGGCCAGCTCGGTCACCCGGCCAGGCTCGCGCCAGCTCTCCAGCCCGACCGCGGCGTCCGCCCCCATCACGAAGACCAGCTCCCTGTCGCCACGTTCTTCTGCAAGCAGCTCCAAGGTCTCATACGTGTAGGACGGCCCGTCGCGCTCGACCTCGAGGGTGGAGACCGAGAAACGCGAATCGTCGGCGGCGGCAAGGCGGGTCATCGCCAATCGCAGCTCGCGACCGGGATCGTCGGCGATCCGCTTGTGTGGGGCCTCGCCGGTCGGGACCAGGACGACCTCCTCGAGGCCGAGCTGCCAGAGCGCCTCCTGGGCGAGGGCGAGATGGCCGAGATGCGGAGGGTTGAAAGCCGATCCGAGAACGCCGATTCCGCCGGCGGAGGAGCTACTCACGTACCTGGCCGTCGCCGCGGACGACGTACTTGTAGGTCGTCAGCTCGCGCAGCCCGATCGGCCCGCGCGCGTGCAGCTTCTGGGTCGAGTTGCCGATCTCCGCCCCCATCCCGAACTCGAAGCCATCTGTAAAGCGGGTCGAGGCGTTGGTGTAGACGACAGCGGCGTCGACCCCGGCGGTGAAGTCCTCCGAAGCCTCAGCCGTGGAGGTGACGATCGCCTCGGAGTGTGTCGTGCCGTGGCTGTTGACGTGCTCGATCGCCTCCTCCAGCGAGTCGACGACGCCGACGACCATCTTCAGGTCGAGGTACTCAGTGCCCCAGTCCTCCTCGCTCGCGGCGCCGACCTCCACGCCCCCGGACAGCGAGCGCGTCACCTCGTCGCCGACCAGCTCGACCCCCGCCGCGTGCAGGTCAGCCAGCACGTCGGGCAGGAAGTCCGACGCCACGTCGGCGTGGACGAGCAGAGTCTCGGCGGCGTTGCAGACACCCGGGCGCTGCACCTTCGCGTTGTAGGCGATCTTCCGCGCCATCTGCAGGTTGGCGTCTGCGTGCACGTAGACGTGGCAGTTGCCCGCTGCTGCGTAGATCACCGGCACCGTCGCCACGTCCTTGAGCGCGTTCTTGAGGCCTTCCCCGCCACGCGGGATCAGGAGGTCGACAAGGCCTTCCTGCGTCGCGAGCTCGGCAAGCCCCTCTCGTCCGCCGCCAGTCAGCAACAGCACGGCGTCCTCGGGCAGCCCCCCCTCGGCGAGCGCCTCGCGCACCACGGCGGCGAGCGCCCCGTTCGAGCGCTCCGCGTAACTCGATCCCCGCAGCACGATCGCGTTGCCGCTCTTGATCGTCAGCGCAGCGCAGTCGATCGTCACGTTGGGCCGCGCCTCGTAGACGACCGCGACGACTCCGAGCGGCACCCGTACCTTACGCAGGTCGAGACCCCCGGCCAGCGTCTTCCGTTCCAACTCCTCGCCGATCGGGTCCCCCAGGGCGGCGACGGTGCGCACGCCCTCGGCCATCGCCGCGATTCGCGCGTCCGTAAGCGTCAGCCGGTCCCGCAACGCCGCGCTCAGAGTGGCGGCGCGCTCGTCGGCCAAATCGGCGGCGTTGGCAGCGAGAATCTCCGCCGAGCGCTCCTCCAGCAGCCGCGCGGTCGCGGCAAGCGCGTCGTCCTTTGCGGCTCTGGATGCACTCGCCAAGGCACGGGAAGCTTGCTTTGCGTCTGCGCAGACCTCGGCGGTCGTCTTCGTCGTCACAGCCATTGACCGCTAAGGGTAGCCAGGAGGGCCGCCAATCGGGGTCAAATCAGACCAGCACGAAGCGATCCCTATGGATCACCTCGTCGGCGGCGTGCGGCAACAGCTCGCGCACCTGCGTGCTCTTCAGGCCGATCACCCGCGCCAGCTCAACCGACGAGTAGTCGACGATCCCCTT
>DATDAQ010000113.1:0-10220 GCA_036525295.1 Solirubrobacterales bacterium
AACTCCCGCGAAGCGGCCTGGAGGTGGGACCCCCGAAGGCCCGTCCTCGCGGCGTCTTCGAGAAATCCTCCAAATTGCGAAATTTGCAACCGAAGTTGCAGGTTATTAGCAACTCCTAACAATTTTTCGGCGACTTCGCTACCGTGCGCCGCCGATGCGCGTTCCCCTTCGCGGCAACTCATGGCGGCTGTTGCTGCCCGCGGCGCTGCTCTTCGCCCTGCTCTGCGCGGCGGCCTCGGCACCCGCCGAGACGCTCGAAGAGAAGCTGCACGAGACCCAGAGCAAGCTGAGCGACGTGCGCGAGAGCCAGAGCGCCGTCGCCGCGACGATCGCCGAGCAGAACCGGGCGATCGACTCGATGATCGGCGAAGTCTCGGCCCTGCGCCAGCGCCAGGGCGCGGTCGAGGCAGAACTCTCGGCCAAGCAGGCAGAGCTCGACCGGGCGACGGCGAAGCTCGAGGCCGACAAGCGTCACCTGGCCCGGGTCCGGGCCCGCCTCGAGCGCGCGCTCGACGTGCTGCGCGAGCGCCTCGTCGCGATCTACGAGTCGGGCAGCCCGGACATGATCAACGTGGTCCTCGACTCGGCGAGCTGGTCTGAAGTCACCACCCGCGCCGACTACCTCAACCAGATCCAGGAGTACGACGACTCGGTCGCGGCCCGCGTGAAGGCGCTGCGCGACCAGGCCCGGGCCGCGGTGAAGCGGATGACCGCCGTCCGCCTGCAGATCAAGGCCGCGCGAGACGAGATCGCGGTCAAGGAGCGCGAGGTCGCCTCGGCGCGCGAGCAGGCAGAGGTGCGCTTCGCCGAGCTCAGGTCGGCCCAGGCGGAGCGCCAGGCCGCGCTCGAATCGCTCGAGTCGCGGGAAACGGCGCTGAGCGACAACCTCTCCGCGATCTCCGAACAGCTCGCCGCAAGCGGCGCTCCGGTGCCGACCGGCACGCCGGCGCCGCTGACCCCAGGCGAGAGCGCCAACTACATCTCCGAAAGCCAGGCCAGCGTGCCAAGTGCCGCTCCACCGGCGGTCGCGGCGGCGATCGAAGCCGCCAACTCGATCGCCACAACGCCCTACATCTGGGGTGGCGGCCACGGCTCCTTCGCATCCTCGGGCTATGACTGCTCTGGCGCGGTCAGCTTCGCCCTCAACGGCGGTGGCTTCCTCTCCAGCCCGCTCGACTCGACCGGCCTCTCGACCTGGGGCGAACCCGGCCCCGGCCGCTGGATCACCGTCTACGCCAATGCCGGCCACGCCTGGGTGATCATCGCCGGCCTCGCCTTCGACACCTCCGGCGGCGCAGGCCCCCGCTGGCACCCGGAACCGGTCAGCTCAACAGAAGGCTTCATTGCCCGCCACCCGCCGGGCTACTAACCGCGCGCACGCCTGGCGGCGGCGGACCGGCGCGATGCGGCGTCCTCAGTCGCCTGAATAGCGCTGCTATTCAGGCTCCCTGCGTCCTTGCCTCGCTTGGTCCGGCGCTCGCCAGCCGCACACGCGGATCAGTGATTGACGGCGGCCCACATCGCCGCGTTACCGCGGCTGACGTGGACTACGCTCTCGAAGCCTTCTCGCTGGAGGATCGAGGCGGCCAGGCCGCTGCGCTTTCCGGCCTTGCAGATCGTCGCGATCGGACGGTCGCGGGGGAGCTCGCCGAGTCGCTCGCGCAGCTGCGCGAAGGGGATGTGGATCGAGCCGGGGACGTGGCCCTCGGCGTACTCGGCGTCTCCGCGCACGTCGAGGACCTGTGGGCCCGAGTCCTCATCGAGGCGACGGGCCAGCTCCGCCAGGTCGATCGACTCGATCCGTGCCACCGGGCGGTCCTCGGCGCGCCAGGCGGTCATGCCGCCGCCGAGGAAGCCCCGCACCGGGAGGCCGACCGCGGCGAGCAGCTCGGCCGCCTCGAGCTCGTTTCCGTCGGAGGCGGCCACGATCAGCAGCTCGGCCCCGACCGGCACCATCTCGGCGACCTTGGTGGCGAAGCCGGTGTCGTAGGCGGAGGCGCTGATCGAGCCGGGGATGTGCGCCTCGTCGAACTGCTCGTTGGTGCGTGAGTCGATCGCCAGCGCCCCGGCGGCGATCGCGGCCTCGAAGCCGTGCGGGGTGAGGCGGGTAGGGGCGCTGATCGATTCGACCAGCGGGCCCCGGTTGAGCGAGACGATGTGCTCGACGTTGGGCGGCTTGGCGCCGATCGTGGCGACCGCGTCCTCGACGAACTCAGCCTCGCTGCCGAAGCCGAGCGCCCTGTTGTGACGACGCTCGAAGCCGATCGTCGAAGACGTCTTCAGGTCGATCCCCGAGCTGCCGCAGAGCGACCCGCCCAAGTGCCCCGGCCAGACCTCGGTCTCCTCCGGCAGGGCCAGCAGCCTCTCGTGCAGGGAGCGGAAGATGTCGGCTGCGCCCTCGCGCGGCTCGATCGCCAGGTCGGGCCGGGCGACGTCGCCGACGAAGAGCGAGTCGCCGGTAAGCACGGCCCAGGGGTCGCCTCCTCGCGCGGCGTCGCGCAGCAGGAAGGAGGTGTGCTCGGGGCGGTGGCCGGGCGTGTGGATCGCCTCGACGGTCGCTCCATCGCCCAGCTTCAGCGTCCAGCCGCCGGCGAACGATTCGTGCGGGTACTCCGCCTCTGCCAGCTCGTGGATGTGGATCGTCGCGCCGGTCGCGCGGGCAAGCCGGCCGTGGCCGGAGACGTGGTCGGCGTGGTTGTGGGTCTCGAGCACGTGCTCGATCCGCACGCCGTGCAGCCGGCTGAGGTGCAGGTAGGGGTCGATGTCCCACTGGGGGTCGACCACCGCGGCGACGCCCGAGGCGGTGTCGCCGACGAGATAGGAGGCGCAGCCGAGGTCCTCGTGGATGATCTGGCGGAAGAGCATTTGGTCAGGCGATTTCGGAACGGGTACGGTTTCGGCACTCAGGGTAGCGGCGAGGGAAGGAGCGGCATGGCAGGCGAGGTGAGCACCGATCTGGAGCGCGAGCTGGGAGAGATGCTCGAGCAGGAGCGTTTCGAGCCGCCGGCCGAGTTCCGTGAGCGGGCGCTGTGGAGCGACCCGGCCGTCTACGACGAGGCGGCGGCCGACCCCGAGGCCTGGTGGCTGCGGTGGGCGAACGAGCTGCTCGACTGGGACGAGGCGCCGAGCGAAGGACTCGACGACTCCAACCCACCCTTCTACAGGTGGTTCGCCGACGGCAAGATCAACGCCTCGGCCAACTGCCTCGATCGCCATGTCGTCGCCGGGATCGGCGATCGCGTCGCCTACCACTGGCGCGGCGAGGAGGGCGAGGAGCGCGACGTCACCTACGCCGAGCTGCTCGCCGACACGCAGCGCTTCGCCAACGCGCTGAAGGGTCTCGGCGTCGGCAAGGGCGACGTGGTCGGGATCTACCTGCCGATGATCCCCGAGGTCGTCGTCGCGATGCTGGCCTGCGCGCGGATCGGCGCCATGCACAACGTCGTCTTCGGAGGCTTCTCGGCCGAGGCCGTGCGCGAGCGCATGGAGTTCTCAGAGGCCAAGGCGCTGATCACGGTCGACGGCGCCCGCCGCAAAGGCAAGACCGCCCCGATCAAGCAGCAGGTCGACGAGCACATGGACGACCTGGAGACGCTGGAGACGATCGTCGTCGTCCGCCACACCGGTATCGAGTGCCCGATGAAGGAGGGGCGCGACCGCTTCTACGACGAGCTGCTCGAGGCGGCCGACCCGGAGTGCCCGCCGGAGCCGATGGGTGCCGAGGATCCGCTCTTCATCCTCTACACCTCAGGCTCGACCGCGAAGCCGAAGGGGATCCTCCACACCACCGGCGGTTACCTGACCGGGGTCGCCGCCACACATCGCTACGTCTTTGACCTCAAGCCGGAGAGCGACGTCTACTGGTGCGCCGCCGATGTCGGCTGGGTCACCGGCCACTCCTACATCGTCTACGGGCCGCTGCTCAACGGCGCCACGAGCGTGATGTGGGAGGGGGCCCCGGACTACCCGAGCCATGGGATCTGGTGGGAGCTGGTCGAGCGCTACGGGGTGACGATCCTCTACACGGCGCCGACGGCGATTCGCACCTTCATCAAGTGGGGGGCCGACATCCCCGCCGAATCCGACCTTTCCTCGTTGCGCCTGCTCGGCTCGGTCGGCGAGCCGATCAATCCCAAGGCCTGGCTCTGGTACCACAAGGTGATCGGCGCGGAAAGGTGCCCGATCGTCGACACCTGGTGGCAGACCGAGACCGGCGCGATCATGATCACGCCGCTGCCGGGGATCACGGCGACGAAGCCCGGCTCGGCGACGACTCCCTTTCCCGGCGTGGCGGCCGAGGTGGTGGGGGAGGGCGATGGCGAGCCGGTCGAACAGGGCCAGGGGCTGCTGATCCTGACCAGGCCATGGCCCTCGATGCTGCGCACCCTCTACAAGGAGGAAGAGCGCTTCGTCGAGACCTACTTCTCCCGCTTCGGCAAGGAGACCTATCTGGTCGGGGACGCCGCGCGGCGCGACGAGGACGGCTACCTCTGGGTGATCGGCCGCATCGACGACGTCGTCAACGTCTCCGGCCATCGCCTCTCGACGGCAGAGGTCGAGTCGGCGATCGTCGCCCACGAGAAGGTCGCCGAGGCGGCGGTGATCGGCCAGTCCGACGAGCAGACCGGCCAGGCGATCTGCGCCTTCGTGACGCTGCGCGGCGACACCGAGCACAGCGAGGAGCTGGTCGAGGGCATCCGCGCCGTCGTCGCCGAGCGGATCGGCAAGTTCGCGCGGCCGAAACGGACCGTCTGGGCCGACGAACTGCCCAAGACCCGCTCCGGCAAGATCATGCGCCGGCTGCTGCGCGACATCGCCGAAGGCCGCGCCCTCGGCGACGTGACGACGCTGCGCGACCCCAGCGTGATGGAAGAGCTAGAGGCGAAGATCGACGCCTACGAAGACGAGGACTGAGCCGGGCGACCTTAGGAGGGCCTAGCTGCCCGCTCCTCGACCATGCGCTGGACGGCGAGCTCGAGCGCCTGCAGCTGTTCCTGGACGCCGCGAAGCTCGCGCATGGCGATCGCCTCGGCGCTGGCCTCGGCCTCCAGCTCCTGCTCGACTTCGGTGAGTTCGGGGCTGAGGAAGCGCTGCGCGAAGGCGCCGGTGAGCAGGGCGACGAAGCCGATGCCGACGATGAGAATGAAGACCGAGACGATCTCCCCGCCGGTCGTCGTCGGGTAGATGTCGGAGCCGAGCGTGGTCATCGTCGTCACCGCCCAGTAGATCCCGTCCCAGGGATCGAGATGCTGGTTCTGTCGCTCAAGCCCGACGAAGAGCGTGCCTCCCCCGACGGCGGTCAGCACCGCCAGCAGCATCGCGTAGTGCAGACCCTCCAGGGAGAAGACCTCGCGTGAGAGCTGCGCCAGCCGCAGCAGGCGCAGGAGCCGCAGCAGGCGCAGGACCCGCAGGCCTTGCAGGCCGGCCGGCAGGATCGGCGGCGTGAAGAAGACGATGATCGCGTCGAGTGGGTGATGGCGAAGCCAGAGGCGGCGGTTCGGGACCACGGCCAGCATCACGACGAGCTCGATCGCGAAGGCGACCCAGGTGACCCAGTTGAGCGCGATCGCCACGTCCTCCAGCAGCCCACCCGGCTCGGACTCGGTGATCGCGACCATCGGCAGCGTCAGCGCCGCCGCGATCAGCATCGGCGTATTCAGCCGTTCCGCGACCCGCGTACTCCGCGCGTCCATCCCCGGCGCGTAGCGCACCGGCTGTTCCTGCGCCTCAGGCTCCATCCGCGTCTGATTCGACGCGCTTGGGCCGGTGCCTACCTATGCCACCCGTCGCTTGGGCGCTTAGACGTTCATTCGAGAGCGGTCCCGGTCGGCCATCCCCTGTGGAACGCTGGCGGCATGTCCTCCCCGGCGCTCAGGTTCGCGGTGGCGTTCGGGTTGACCGCTGCCTACGTGGCATTCGCCGTCTGGGCGTCATCTCCATGGCGGGCAGAGCTGCGCGATGCGATCGGTCCGGTGATGTCCTGGGTGATCCCGATCTTCCTCGCCTACGTCCCGGCTGTGCTCATCGGCTTCATGGTCTTCACGCTGATCACACTGCGCTACCGCGTCCCATCGCTGGATCCACCCAGTGGCCCTTGGCCGGAGGGTGCGTGGCCCCCGGTGACCGTCGTGATCGCCGCCCGGGACGAGGAGTCGGCCATCGGGCCGACCCTGGAGCGGATCGCGGACCTCTCCTACGACGGACCGCTCACGGCGATCCTCGCCGACAACAACTCGACCGACCGCACCGCCGAGGTCGCCGAGGAGACGGCGCGGCGCCGTGGCCTGGAGCTGCGGCGCGCCTTCGAGCCGCAAGCGGGAAAGTGGCGGGCGCTCAACAGGGCGCTGGAGAGCGTCGGGACTCCGATCGTGGTCACCGTCGACGCCGACACCCTTCTGCACACAGAGGCTCTGAAGTACCTGATCGGCAGGTTGATGCGCGAACCCGGAGGGCAGCATGTCTGCGCCTGCGC
Organism: Solirubrobacterales bacterium; assembly: GCA_036525295.1. Classification (GTDB taxonomy): domain Bacteria; phylum Actinomycetota; class Thermoleophilia; order Solirubrobacterales; family 70-9; genus VRUE01. The sequence continues at coordinate 6,473 of DATDAQ010000113.1, forward strand.
GGGCGCCCTGGTGGTTCAGAGCCCCACGCACAACCTGCTGACCAGGATGCAGAGCTGGGACTACCGGCTCGGAATCAACGGGGTCAAGCGAATGCAGTCGGCCTACGACAGCACCCTGGTCGCCCAGGGCGCCTTCTCCGCGTACTGGACAGAGGACGTTCGCGCGGTGGGGGGCTGGCCGGACGCGATCGGCGAGGACATCGTCCTCACCTGGTCGATGATGGCGTCCCGCGGGCTGGTCGAGTACGAGCCATGCGCGCTCGGCGCCACCGCCGCGCCAGAGCGGGTCTCCCCGCTCATGCGCCAGCGATCGCGCTGGGCGCAGGGGATGCTGGAGGGCCTTCGGCGCAACCCGCCCGCCGCGCAGCCGCGAGTCTTGGCCAGGTTCGTCACCGGGCTCGACTACCTCGTGCCGCTCCTCGACCTCGGCTATGTCTTCTTCTGGATCCCGGGCATCGTCCTATTCATCGCGGGCTACCCACTGTTGTTCTCATGGTGGTCGATGCTGGTGCTGCCGATCACCCTCGTCATCTATGGGCTGCTGCGCCGCTGGCAGGAGCGGCACGTCTTCCGCCGCCTCGGCATCCATCCCCGGCACGACGTCCTGGGTTTCCTCGGCTACCTGTTCGGCTACCGGGCCTTGGTCTCGCCAGCTGCCCTGCGCGGCTACACGGAATACCTGGCCGGGGCGCCGCGACGTTGGAAATAGCGGTCGGCGCCACGGCAAGGCGGAGTCAAAGCAGCTCGACTGGGCTGCCGTGGTATCCGACCCGGGCGAGGCGGCGGGTCTCGCCGCCCGGCCAGGTCGTCAGCTCCAGGTTCGCGCGGTCGTCGGCTGGCTCCATCTTCAGCCAGGCCAGTGGGGCGTCGGCGCTCGCTCTCTCGCCGGCTGCCCTGACGTGCCCGAAGAAGGTCTCGCGCTCATCGTCGCTCAGGTACTGGCTGACGATCGAGTGATAGAGCACCGTGGCCTGGCCGGAGGCCGCCTCTGCAAGCATGCGCTCGGTCCAGGCGGCCGCGGTCTCGTGCTCGATAGTGACCGGAACCTTCTCAGCCACCGTCAGGGCCGCTCGCATGCGGGCGATCCGCTCGGGCTGGTCGGGCCACACGTATGAGAGCAGGGTCAGCCGGCCCTCCGGGGTCAAGGCGTCGACCGGGTTCGCGTCGCAGCCGCGGCGCTCGGCGACCTCGACCGTCGCGGGCAGCGCCGGCGGCGTCCCCTCGAGCTCGAACCCGAGTTGCAGGGGCGAGTCGGAGGGGCCCCAGGCGAACCCGTTTGCCCTGTAGCCGAAGCGGTCCCAGCGCAGGTTGAGACCGGCGCTCGCGCCGACCTCCAGCAGGCGCAGGGGGATGTCGGTCTCGGCGGCGACGGTGAGAAACCCAAAAAGCAGCGCGTTGCAGCGGCCGACCTCGTTCGTCTGCACGGGAAGGTCGACGAGCGGGCGCAGCTCCGCGGCGTTGCGCTCGATCGCGTCGCGGAGCGCCTTCCAGGCTCGCGATGCGTCGCGGGCCTCGTAGGCCGCCGCGAGCTCCGGCTCCCGTCCCGTGATCGCCATGCGGTTCACCGTCCCGAGCAGGCGCAGCCCGAGCACCGAGAACCGGGGATCGCCCTCGTGGCTGCGCAGGACCTCCCAGACCGGCCCGCGCGCCTCGACGTCCGCCGCCGCTCGCTCCAGCAGTGCCGCGTATAGGGGCGACCCGATCATCCGGCAGGCCTCGGCCTGCCACTGCAGCTGTCCAGCTATCGACTCCTGTGCTGTTTCGACCACGAGCGAATCCTAGGCCGACCTTCCCCCAGATCCGCTGACTTCGTCTTTTTGGGTCCATATGCGCCGGAAAAGACGAAGTCAGCGGAGAAGATAGTTTGCTAAACTAATTACCAAGGCTAATTAATGACCCAACAGACTGCCGACATACAGCTCACCGACTCCGCCGCGCGGTTGCGGATGGCGATCGTGCGGACGGCTCGTCGCCTGCGCCAGGAGGCGGCGGGGGAGGGGGCCGAGCTGACGCCGACAGCGGGGTCGGCGCTGGCGACGGTGGAGCGGCACGGGCCGCTGACGCCCAGCGAGCTGGCGGCGATCGAGCGGATCAAGAGGCCGACCGCGACGCGCACCCTGCGGGTGCTGCTCGAGGCGGGGCTGGTCGACCGTACACCCGATCCCGCCGACGGCCGCAGCTCGCTGGTAAGCGTCAACGCCGCCGGTCGCGAGCGGTTGCGGCGACTGCGCGGCCGCAAGAACGCCTATCTGGCCCGGCGCATGCGCGACCTTCCCCCCGCCGACGTCGAGGCCCTCGACCGGGCCGCGACGATCCTCGAGGGGATGCTGGAGGAGCGGGGCCGGTGAGCGCCGGCATCAGGCGCAGCTTCGACTCCCTCGCGGTCCCCAACTACCGTCGCTACTTCGCCGGGCAGATCGTCTCCCTCTCGGGGAACTGGATGCAGATGGTGGCCGAGGTCTGGCTGATCCTCTCGCTGACCGGAAGCGGCCTCGCGGTGGGAACGACGACCGCCCTGCAGTTCCTGCCGATCCTGCTCTTCGGCGCCTGGGGCGGGGTCCTCGCCGACCGCTTCCCCAAGCGCAGCCTGCTGATGGTGACCCAGGCGCTGATGGCCGTGCCGGCGCTGGTCCTCCTCGCGATCGTCACCGCCGGCTCCGTCGCCCCCTGGATGGTCTTCGTCCTCGTCTTCCTCCGCGGCACGGTCAACGCCGTCGACAACCCGACCAGGCAGAGCTTCGCGATCGAGATGGTCGGCCCCGACCGCGTCGTCAACGCGGTCAGCCTCAACAGCGTCCTGATCCAGTCGGCCCGGCTCATCGGCCCGACCCTGGCCGGCCTTCTGATCGTCGGCGTCGGCGTCGAGCCCTGCTTCGCCCTCAACGCCCTCACCTTCTCGGCAATGATCTTCGCGCTCTGGCGGATGGACCCCGCCGAGCTGCGCGCGGCGCCCACGGTGGCTCGCGAGCGCGGCGCCGTCCGCGCCGGCCTGCGTTACGTGCGCCGAACGCCGGAGCTGGCGGTCCCCCTGGGCCTGATGGCCATCGTCGGCACGTTTGGACTCAACTTCCAGGTCATCCTGCCGCTGCTCGCCCGCTTCAGCTTCGACGGTGGGCCGAACGCCTACGCGGCACTGGTCTCGGCGATGGGCGCCGGCTCGGTGATCGGCGCTCTGATCACCGGCGCCCGGGGTCGGGCCGATCGGCGTCTGATCGTCGGCGCCGCCCTCACCTTCGGCCTGACCGCGCTGCTGGCGGCGCTGATGCCGAGCCTGGCCTTGGAGATTCCGGTGCTGGCGCTGCTCGGCGCCGCCGCCGTCACCTTCGCCGCCGCGATCAACTCCTCGCTGCAGCTCTTCGTCGAGCCGCGGATGCGCGGCCGCGTGATGGCGCTCTACTCGGTCGTCTTCCTCGGTTCGACTCCTATCGGCGCGCCGCTCGTCGGCTGGCTGTCGGAGGCCTACGACCCGCGGGTGGCACTTCTGCTCGTCGCCTCGGCCGGTCTCTCCGCGGCGTGGGTGGGGCACGTCGCGCTTGGAGGGGCCAGCGAAACCCTCGCGCACGTCTGGCGGCGGCGGACACTGCGCGGCGCGGCGTCCTCAGTCGGCCAAATAGCGCTGCTATTCGGCCTCCCTGCGTCCTACCCCCGCTCGGTCCGGCACTCGCCAGCCGCACACGCGGATTCCCGGGCGACCTCTTAGACTGGCCCGGCCTTGACTGATGTGGCGAAAACCGCGCCCCTGGCCGAG
>DATDAQ010000114.1:0-7449 GCA_036525295.1 Solirubrobacterales bacterium
GGGGTCCCTCCCCAGGCCGCTTCGCGGGAGTTCCTGGGGAGGGACCCCCGCAGGCCCCAGACCGTCAAAAGCGGCCGAACAACCCAAGCTTGAGAGAGCTGTGGACGGGTCGGCGTTTTCGAGGTGAGGTTGAAGCTTGTGTGCTTCGTGAAAGGGATGGCTGGTGCCCCTCCCCAAAACACTCAAGCGCGGCTCCTGCCGCGCGTTTTGGGGAGGGGCACCAGCCATCCCCTACCCAACCCATTACCGGAGACCGACCTCCTAGTCACTGACTCGGCAACTGCGAGTGAGCGTACTCGCGAGCTTGCGACCGTCGTCGAAGGCCATCGAGGCACGCGCGAAGGGGAAGACGGCGCCGGGGAATCCGGGTGGTGCCGCGCAGGCCGCGCTCAGGTAGCTGCGTGCCCGACCCCTGTACCTGAACACGCGAAACAGGCTGAGGCTGATCTGCCGGAGATAGCCGTAGCGATTGACGGAGACGGGCAGGTTCGCGGTCAGGCTCGTGCCGAAGGTGCCGCCGTGACGGCGAATGCGAAAGAAGATGATCCGGGTCGTGGGAACCGGATCGGGGCCGTAGACGTGCGCGAGGATCGCCGGGTGCCCGTGGTCAACCGAGTTGAAGGCGACGATGCGCCCCCTCGTCGGGAACGTCGCCTGTTCGGGGAACGCCGTGTTGGCGAGGTAGCGACCTTCCCCGACGAGCGCGGAGCGGCAGGCCGCGAGGGCTTCCGCGCTGGTGCCGGGATCGACCTCCGACGCGTGGCAGACCGGCAACCCCCGCGTGTCGATACGGCCGCCGCGATTGATCCCGATCGAGATCCACCTCAGCGCGGGCGGCCGGGCGCCGGAGAACGTCCTGACCGTGCTGTCGATCTCGATGGAGATCGGGGCCAGGCGGTTGCGCGGGAGAGCGTTCGGCGCGATGCCCCCGCCGAACTCGACGAAGAGGTCGCCGCGCTCGACCAGCTCAGCGCGAGCCGAGGAGGCCGCGGTCAGCGACGCGAGCCCGAGCAAGACGACCGCGAAAGCCAGCCGCGTCCGAGATCGCCGCGTACCGAGATGGCTCACAATTGCTCAGTATTTCATTTGCAACTGCGGTCATCGCCGCGCCACATAGGCGCTGCCGAAGTCGAGCAGCTGCTGGCCACGGTGGACGAAGCCGGCGAGGGTGCGGCCAGTGGCCCGGTGGGAGAGGTCGAGTTCGTACTCACCGACCCTGTAGCCGGCACGGACGGCGTCGACCGTCATCCCTATCTCCATCCCATAGCCGCTCGCGAACGGCAGGGTCGCATGCAACACCTCGGTGCGCATCGCGCGCTGGCCGGAGATCGGCGCCTCGGCCTCGAAGCCGCACAGACGCCGGATCGACCAGCGAGCGAACCCAAGCGCGATCCCGAAGCCCCCACCCACACGGCGACCGAAAGCGGCGACGGCCAGATCGCACTCCCCAGTCTCGACCGCCGCGACCAGTGGGGCCAGGGCACCGGCCGAGCTGCCGAGGTCGCCGTCGCAGAGCAGAACCACCTCGGGCTCACCCCCGTCGAGGGCGGCTTCGGCCGCGGCCGTCACGTTGGCCCCCTTGCCATGCGGCGCGCCCCGGCTGACCACCTGGGCGCCGGCCGTCATCGCCGCCTCGGAAGTGCCGTCGGTGGAGGCGTCGTCGGCCACCCAGATCGCGGCCGCGGGGAATGCCCCGCGCAGCGCGGCGACCGTCTCGCCGATCCGGTCCGCCTCGTTACGGGCGGCCACGACCACGGCAAGAGCGTCGGGTCGGTTAGGGCTCACGATTGGGACATTCTGCCTTCCGGTGCGCCTTTTCCCCCTCATGGGGGGATAAAGCGCACCGGAGCAATGGATATGGTGCCGCGCCATGGACATCGAGGCGCACATCACAGGAAACGTCTGGAAAATCGAGGTCGCGGTCGGGGACCAGGTCGAGGACGGCGATACCGTCGTCATCCTGGAGTCGATGAAGATGGAGATCCCGGTCGAGGCCGAAGACGACGGCACCGTCAAGGAGATCCGCTGCGAGGAGGGCCAAGCAGTCAGCGAAGGCGACGTCCTCGTCGTCCTGGAGTAGACGCCCGATGGTTGAGCGGCTCGCGGGCGGCAAGCTCATCCTCGACTCGCCCGCCGAGGCGGTCGTCCGGCTCCGCATATCCAACCCCGAGCGCCGTAACGCGCTCGATCACGACATCCTCGACGCGATCGCCGAGACACTGCCGCGCCTCGATCGCGGGATCGAGACGCGCTGCCTGCTGATCACCGGCGCCCCACCGGTCTTCTCGGCCGGCTACGACATCGCCTCGATCCCCTCCGAGACCTTCGAGCGCGACGCGGAGGCACTGGTCGCCCATCCCTTCCACGCGGCGATGGAGGCCATCGCCGCCCACCCATGGCCAACCGTCGCGGCGATCAACGGTCACTGCATCGGCGGCGGCCTGGAGCTGGCCATCACCTGCGACCTGCGGCTCTGCGCCGCGGGCGCAAAGCTCGGGATGCCGCCGGTCAAGCTCGGCCTCGTCTACGGCCACACCGGACTGCGCAAGTTCCTCGACACGGTCGGGCTGGCGCGCACGAAGGAGCTCTTCATCACCGGCCGCAACTTCGAGGCGGCCCGGGCCGAGGAGATCGGCCTGGTCCACGAAGTCCTCGACGGCGGGCGGATCGAAGAGGTGTCGGTCGCGCTCGCAGCCGAGATCGCGGCCAATGCGCCGCTCTCGATGCGCGGCAACAAGAGCGCGATCGACCTTCTCAACGCCGCGCCGACCCTCACCGAACAGCAGGAGGCGGGACTGATCGCCCTGCGCGAGTCCTGCTTCTCCTCCGAGGACCTGCGCGAGGGCATTCGAGCCTTTGCCGAGAAGCGCAAGCCCGAGTGGAAGGGACGGTGAGCTCCGCCCGCCAGCAGCTGGCCGCCTCGGACCCGACGATGGCGGCGCTGATCGAGCGGGTCGGGGAGATCGACCTGGAGACGCGCCTGCGGCGGCGCAGCGAGGAGCGCCCCGCGGACGCCTACGGGGCGCTCCTGCGGGCGATCGTCGGGCAGCAACTCTCGACCAAAGCGGCGCGAACGATCTACGGCCGCATCCTCGAGCTCTTCGACGGGCGCACGCCGGCGCCCGAGCAGCTGCTCGAGGCCGGGGAATCCGATCTGCGCGCCGCCGGCCTCTCTGGTCGCAAGGTCGAGTACGTCCGCGACCTCGCCTCGCACGTGATCTCCGGCGAGCTCGAGCTCGACCAGCTCGGCGAGCTCTCCGACGAGGAGGCGATCGCCGAGATCGTCGCTGTGCGCGGCCTCGGCGTCTGGACCGCGGAGATGTTCCTGATCTTCCACCTCGAACGGCCCGACGTGCTCTCCGGCGGCGACCTCGGCATCCGCAAGGCGGTGCAGGTGGAGTACGAACTCGAGGAGATGCCGGCACCCGCGCGGGTCTTGGAGATCGGCGAGCCCTGGCGTCCCCACCGCAGCCTCGCCTCGCTCTACCTCTGGGAGTCATTGGCGGCAACTCCCGTCAAGTAGTCCCGAGGATCACCCCGGCGAGGGAAGAAGCGCAAGCGGATCTTGCCGGCGAAGCCACTCGGCAAAGAATGGATCGACCACTTTCCAGACCGTTCCTTCGCCATCCACGATCCCCCTCTCCCTGAGACGTTCAAGCGCTCGATGGGCGGCGGGTGGCCCGCTGAACCCGTAGGTCGGGGGGGCGGAGCGACTGCCGGGGGACTCACCGGCGCTGATCAGGAAGAGGGCGCGCGCGTTGTTGACGTCCGTCTCGTCTCCATCGAGCATCGCGTCGATCACACCCGCGAAGTTCGTGCTCTGAGGCGACGACAGCAGGGCTTCGAAGGCATCGCGCACGTCGGAGGATTGGATCTCCTCCCCTGATGCTTCCTCCCAGACCTGCCAGGCCAGGTGCTGAGACCGCTTCGGATGTCCGTCAGTCAGCTCGAGCAGGAGCTCAGCTGCTCGGCTCGATATCGGCTTCAGGGTCGCCTCGAAGTTGTGTTCGAGGTAGTCGAGGAACGCACGGGAATCCAGCGGCGGCAAGACAAGATCGTGGGTTTGGTCCCAGATCGGCTCGGTGCTTGTATGGAGCATCATCTCGACGCGTTCGCGAAGGCTGCCCGTGATCAAGAGCGACAGGCGTCCTTGGTTCTCGGGCGCAAGCAAGGCGGACCGGATGATGCTGAGGGGCTCGCCGGGGCATTGGTTCAGGCGCTGGAACTCATCGAAGACGACAACAAGGCGATCGGACACCTGTGCCAGGGCCTGAAGCTGTCCGTGCAGGACCTCGGCGACGTCGCGGGCGGACTTCCCTCCGCCGGCGCGAACACCGGCCTTGACGACTCCGAGATTGATCCCGATCTCCTTCTCGTAGGCCTTGAAGGCGGCTGCTGCCCGGCGTCGAAGGTTCTTTGAGGGATGAGCTTGCCACGCGTCGCTTACGGCGCCGATAAAAGCGGGAAGGCTGATCACCCGGCGGAGATCGACTCTGATCAAGTCCCAGGGCGGAGCGTCCACCTCGTGTTCCCTGTCGAGCTCTCGACGAAGCTCGAGCGTGAAGCTCGTCTTCCCCGTTCCCCTCGGGCCGAAGAGCGCAACATGCGTCCCAGCCTTCAGCTGGCGAGCGGTTCGCTCTGTGAAGGGCTCACGCGACACTCCATCCTCGATCGCGTTATCCCAGGTGAACGGATTCAGTGCCATAGTAAAAGCGTAGTCGTCCAGCGTGAACATCGCGCCTGCTGGGCGGTACGAATGCTAACGCCCAAGTAGAACGATTGCTATCGCTGTAAATATACATTGTTATCGATCAGCGATAACATTTGCTATCGCTCAATGCAAACAATGCTATCGCTAAGCGATAACAGCGAAGTTGTGCACGGCAGCGGTCTCTGGTGCGTCGGCGATCGAGACGTCCGGCCGGATTCCTAGCCTTGCGCCCGAATGCCGGCTTCCCTCGTCTCCTTTGAAGAAGCGCTTGCTCTGGGCGAGCTGACCGACCACGAGGGGATCGGCGACCTGGTCGAGCGTGCCTGGAAGGTGCGCCAGGAGAACTTCGGTGACTCGACCGACATGTGCTCGCTGGTCAACGCCAAGTCCGGCGGATGCGCCGAGGACTGCGGCTTCTGCGCCCAGTCGCGCTACGCCGAGGCCGACACGCCGATGCACGCGATGATGGAGCCCGAGCAGATCCTCGAGCACGCCAAGGCAGCCGAGGCGGCCGGCGCGCATCGCTTCTGCATGGTCACCCAGGGCCAAGGCCTCTCCAAGCGCGACTTCGAGAAAATCCTCGAAGGCACGAAGCTGGTTGCCGAGCAGACCAACCTGAAGCGCTGCGCCTCAATTGGCCACATGTCGGGCGATCGGGCGAAGAAACTGCGCGAGGCGGGGATCCAGCGCGTCCATCACAACGTCGAGACCGCGCGCTCCTACTACCCGGAGGTCTCGACCACGGTCCGCTACGAGGGCCGGCTGCGGACGATCGACGCGGTCAAGGAGGCCGGCCTGGAGACCTGTGTCGGCGGCATCCTCAACCTCGGCGAGTCGCCGCGCCAGCGGGTCGAGATGGCCTTCGAGCTCTCCGAGCTCGACCCGACCTCGGTCCCGATCAACCTGCTCAACCCGCGCGAGGGGACCAAGTTCGGCGACCGGCCGCTGATGGACGCCTGGGAGGTCGTCAAGTGGGTGGCGATCTTCCGCCTGATCATCCCCGGCGCTCTTTTCCGGCTCTGCGGAGGGCGGGTCGAGAACCTCGGCGACCTGCAGCCGCTGGCGGTCAAGGCGGGGCTGAACGGCGTGATGATGGGGAACTTCCTCACCACCCTCGGCGCCGAGCCCGAGGACGACCGGGCGATGTTCGAGGAGCTGGGGCTGAACGTGGCTCGCCAGCCCGACAACGGCGCCAACCCCCGCCCCGACAACCGCGACGGCTGGCTAGAGGGCGAGGCACCCTCGACGCCGATCGACGAGCTGATCGATCGCCAGGACGAGGCCAATTTCTGGGATCCCTCGACCCAGCTGCGTGTGATCAAGAAGGCCAAGAAGCCCCCTCCGTACCCGGCTTCGAGCACCGCTTCGGCTGCATGACCGACGTCGCAGAGCGGCTGGAGGAGCTCCGCGACCGCGGGCTTCACCGGCGACTGCGCCTCGTCAGCGGCCCACAGGGGCCCCGGGTGACGCTCGACGGCCGCCCGGTCCTGCTGCTCTGCTCGAACAACTACCTGGGTCTGGCCGACCACCCGCGGGTGCGCGGCGCGGCGGCGGAAGCGGCAATGCGCTGGGGTGCGGGGGCGGGGGCGTCGCGGCTTATCTCGGGCAACATGCAGCCGCACCGGCGACTGGAGGAGAGACTGGCCGAGTTCAAGGGCCACGAGGCGGCGCTGCTGTTCGGCTCGGGCTACCTGGCCAACACGGGGACGATCGCGGCCCTAGCCGGAGAGGGAGAGGTCGTCTTCTCCGACGAGCTCAACCACGCCAGCATCATCGACGGCTGCCGCCTCTCCCGCGCCGAGACCTTCGTCTACCGCCACGGCGACGTCGAGCACCTCGCCTGGGGACTGCGCGAGGTCGGCGAGCGCGCCTCGCTGATCGTCACCGACGGGGTCTTCTCGATGGACGGCGATATCGCGCCCCTGCCGGAGCTGGCCGAGCTGGCGAGGCGGCACGAGTGCCGGCTGATGGTCGACGAGGCCCACGCAACGGGAGCGCTCGGGCCCGGCGGGCGCGGCTCGGTCGCCGCCGCCGGTCTCAGCGGCGAGGTGGACGTCGTGATGGGGACGCTCGGCAAGGCACTCGGCTCCTATGGCGCCTACGTCTGCGCCAGCCGCGAGCTGACCGAGTACCTCGTCAATGTCGCACGGCCCTTCGTCTTCTCAACCGCCCCCCCGCCACCCGTCGTCGCGGCGAGCCTGGCGGCGCTGGAGCTGCTCGAGTCCCACCCGGACCGGGTCGAGCAACTGGCCGCCAACGCAGCGACCCTGCGCGCAGCGCTAGCCGCCGAAGGGCTGACCGTCGGCGGCTCGGCAACGCAGATCGTGCCGGTCGCCGTCGGCGACGCCTCCCAGACGATGGAGCTCTGCGAGCGGGTGCTGGAGCGGGGCGTCTTCGCCCAAGGCATCCGCCCGCCGACCGTGCCCGAGGGCTCCTCGCGCCTGCGCTTCACGGTGATGGCGACCCATCGGGCCGGTGAGCTGGAACGGGCCGCGAAGCTGGTCGGCGCCGCGGCGCGTGAGATGGGGATCGCAGCGGCCCCGATACCCATCGCCGCCTGAGCTTGCAGGGCGTGTTCGTCACAGGCACGAGCACCGAGGTCGGCAAGACCGTGGTCGCTGCCGTCATCGCCCACACCCTCGCGGCCGAAGGCAACAAGGTCTCCGTCTTCAAGCCCGCCGTCACCGGCCTCGACCCCGAACAGCCCGCCGACGGGCCGAAATCCGGACCACGGGTCC
>DATDAQ010000115.1:0-12485 GCA_036525295.1 Solirubrobacterales bacterium
GCTGGGTCGCGGAGGACGGCGTCGGAGCGATTGGTGATGACGAGCAGCACGAGGAGAGCTCCGAGCAGGGTCCATTCACGCCAGCCGTCCAGGCGCTTGAAGGCGAGGGGGAGGAGGGTTAGGCCTAGGAGGAGAGCGGGGATCGCGTAGCGGATGTTGATGCCGAAGCCAACCGGGGCGCCCTCGGCGCCGGCGGCGCTGAGGGGGGTGAACAGGTAGGCGAGCATGCCGAAGAGAGCGATGGCGCCCATCCAGCGCAAGACGCGGTCTCGCCCGCGCAGGAGCGCCCAGACGGCGCCGGCGACCGCGCCGGCGATAACCAGCGGCCAGAGAGCGCCGAACGCCTGGTGCAGGCCCGGCTCGAAGTAGTCGCGCCAAACGCCCGTGTCGGTCAGATAGTGGACGATGCTGAAGTCGGGCCGCCCCTCCTGCAATCGCTCAGGATGCAGCAGCGGGATCGGCCCGATGCTCGTCGCCTGCGGCAGCGGGTTGCCGGCGACGATCAGGTTGCGCAGGTACCAGTAGCCACCTCCCAGAAGGGCTGGTATCAGCCACCAACCCGCCGCAGCCCAGCGCCGTCCCACAGGCGCCAGCACGAGCACCGCAAGCGTCAGCGCCGCCGCCATCGCAACAGCGGTTGACTTGGTGCCCACCGCGAGCCCGGTTGCCAATCCAGCGGCAGCGATGGCCCATCCCCCACGCCACCCGCGCGAGACGTGGGGCAGGGCATTGATGAGAATCGCGGCCGCGGCAAGAAGAAGGGCAGCGGCAACGAGGTCGTTCTTGGCCGCCCCCGGCTCTCGCACCACGAGCGTGTGGCACTCAAGGACGATTGCTGCCGCTACGACGGTGAGGTGGCCGCGGCCGTAAGGCCGGCCGATGCACCACGCGGCTAGAAAGCTGATCGCAAGAAAGCCGAAGTTCAGGAACAGCGAGAGCGTGTCTCGCTGCGTGAGCAGGATTCCCTCGGCGTGGAGAAGCTCCGAGTTCTGGGGGTAGAGCCAGTTGGTGAAGACCGTCTCGGTGTAGTGCAGCCCCGTAGTGGAATGGCTTTTGGCCATGTCCACCGCGAAGGGCATGTGGTACCACAGCGAATCGAAGTTGAAGATGCCCCTGTCCAGCGCGTCCTTGGTTGTCAGGCCCCAGTGCGCAAAGACCAAAGCAATCACTCCGACTGTCACAAGCCAGGCCAACCAAGACGCCCCACCCGCGGGTGGCGTGGGGGGAGGGGGGTCGAGGACGGACCGTGGCCCGCCCGCAGTGCCCCCCTCCCCCCGCGACAGGACCCGCGGCTGGGAGGCTTGCGCCCCTGCGGCGACAGGACCCGCCGGCCGGAGCCTCCAAACCAGCCCCGCCAGCAGAGCGGATGAGCCAACGAGAGTCCACGCGTAGAGGAGACCGACCGTGCCGAGAATCTCTCCCAGCCAGACCAGCAGGGCGACCCCGACGACGCTCTCGACAAGCCGAGCAGGCGCCCCGTCCCAGGCCGGAAGCAGGCGCTGCCGCAGGCGATACGCCGTAAACCCCAGCGACAGGCCCACAGCCGCCAGGCTGAGGATTCCGAGGATGTAGGTGCCGGCGCTAACCACCGGATGTCCCGCCGAGGACCGCTAGAGGCCGTGGACGACGATCGGGGTCTCGCCGGGGGCGACCATGCCCTGGGCGCGTGCCTGGCCGTTGAGGTAGATCGGGTCGTCGGCGTGCTGGACACGCCAGTGCAGGCGGGTGTTTTCGTCCTGCACCTCGTGCAGCTTGGCTTTGGCGGCCGTCGTCGCCGTGTAGGTCTTGACGAAGTCGATCACCGGGTTGAGGTAGGAGTAGAGGACAGCGGCGAGCACGAGGGTCAGCGCGACCCGGCCGACGCGGTCCCAGTGGACGCGACTCGCACCGCGCCGCGCCGCGGGACGGCGAGCAGCGGGACGGCGCCTGGGCGCCGCGGCGGGCTTTCTCCTCGCCTGCGCACGCGCTGCCATGCCCGCTCCTACGCGGTCGGACGCCGCATTCCTTCATCGGAGTCCGCCTAAGCGGAGCGTTGGCGGAATGCCTGCAAACCCGGGAAGGTCGCGGAGTCGCCAAGTTCCTCCTCGATCCGGAGCAGGCGGTTGTACTTGGCGACCCGGTCCGAGCGCGAGGGGGCGCCGGTCTTGATCTGGCCGGCGCCGGTGGCGACTGCCAGGTCGGCGATCGTCGTGTCCTCGGTCTCACCCGAACGGTGCGAGATCACCGCCGTGTAGCCGGCGTCGCGGGCGATGCGAATCGCCTCCAGGGTCTCGGTGAGGGTGCCGATCTGGTTGACCTTGACCAGGATCGAGTTGCCGACGCCGGCGTCGATCCCCCGCCGCAGGCGCTCGGGATTGGTGACGAAGAGGTCGTCGCCGACCAGCTGGATCCTCTCCCCCAGCTTCTCGGTGAGGAGCTTCCAGCCGTCCCAGTCCTCCTCGTCCATGCCGTCCTCGATCGAGAGGATCGGGTAGCGCGAGCAGGCGTCCTCCCAGTAGGACGCCATCTCCTCCGGCGAGAGCGAGCGGCCCTCGTGCTCGAGCACGTAGGCACCGCCCTCGAAAACCTCGCTGGTTGCCGGGTCGAGAGCGATGAAGACATCCTTGCCAGGCGCGTAGCCGGCCGCCTCGACGCCCGCCAGAACGGCCTGCAGAGCCGCCTCGTTGGACTCGAGATTCGGCGCGAAGCCGCCCTCGTCGCCGACCGCGGTCGAGTGGCCGCTCGCCGCGAGGCTCTTCTTCAGCGCGTGGAAGACCTCCGTGCCCACCCGCAAGCATTCCGAGAAGCTCGCCGCTCCGGCGGGAACCACCATGAACTCCTGGAAGTCGACCGAGTTGTCGGCGTGAGCCCCGCCGTTGAGGACGTTCATCATCGGCACCGGGAGCATGGTCGGCTCCCCCTCCCCGTACAGCTCCGCCAGGTAGCGGAAGAGCGGCTGGCCGGCATCCATCGCTGCCGCCTTGGCGGCCGCAAGCGAGACGCCGAGGATCGCGTTCGCCCCAAGCCTGCCCTTGTTCGGGGTGCCGTCGAGCTCGATCATCCTCGCGTCGAGCCCCGCCTGGTCGGCGGCATCGAGGCCCTTCAGCGCCGCCGCGATCTCGTCGTTGACGTTGGCGACGGCGAGCGAGACGCCCTTGCCCGCCCAGGCGTCGCCGCCGTCGCGCAGCTCGACCGCCTCGAACTCGCCGGTGGAGGCGCCGGAGGGCACCGCGGCCAGACCGCGGGCGCCCGACTCGAGCGCGACTTCGACCTCGACGGTCGGGTTGCCCCGTGAGTCGAGGATCTGGCGGGCGTGAATGGAGGAGATCGGCGCGCTCATCGAACTAGGTGCGTTCGCGTCCCAATCGCCCCGGACTCGAACACCCGGCGATCACCGTGTCGATTGGGGCGCTCACAGACGCGGCAGTCTATTCAGCCCGGCGGCGCTATTCGCCTTCGGGCGTAGCTTCTTCGGGCGCGGATTCGGGGGCGCCTTCAGGGGCGACCCCGGGCGGTAGTTCGGTGTTTTCGGGCGCGGCCGCTTCGAGCTTCGACGGGCGCGGGCGCTGGACGAGCTGCTGCCCTTCGGGTTCCAGGACCGTGACCGAGCCGGGCTGGGCCGGTTTGATCGGGGCGACCAGGGCCGGGCAGGCTTCCGGCGGTTCGGCCGGATCGGCTTCGTAGCAGGCCGGGTTGGCTTCGGCCGGACGGCCGTCGCTCTTGTAGTTGTCACAGCGGACGATCACGACCTCCGAGGTGCAGAACGTGCGCGAGGCCCAGGTGCTGTTGAAGTTGCTAAGGAATTCGTTGAAGGACTGTGTAGCCAACTGTTCGGTCAGCTGGGTGGTGATCTGCGATTCCGCTTCTTCGAGTGGCTGGACTTTCTCAGGAGTGATCTTCGCCACTTCGAAGATCACGAAGCCGCGGGTTTCCTTCAGCGGCCCTCCGAGCTCGCCTTGCTGCGTCGAGAAGACCGCCTTGTTCAGGGGTTCGGCCACGCCCCCTTCGGAGAGCCCCGTCTGGAGCCCGCCTTTGTTTTTCGTCGCCGGGTCCGTCGAGTACTTCTTCGCGACCTCTTCCCAGCTTTCGATCGAGTCGTCCTTTTCGAGCTCGGCCTTGGCTTCCTCGACCTTCGACTCGTCCTTGTTGACGACGATCCGGATGTCGCGGCTCTCGGGCGTCGTGAACTGGCTGGCCTTCGCCGCTTCGTAGTAGTCCTCGATTTCGCTGCTGCTCGGAGTCGGCGCTTCTTCCTGGATCTTGGCCTGGATCTTCCCGCTGAGGATCTGGAGGGTGACCCGCCGGTTGACGTCCTCAGTCGTGTAGTGGGATTCCTTGAGGAATTCCTGGAACTGCTTCTCCGACTGGAAGGACTGTTCCTTGAGTTTCTTCAGTTCGGTGGCGACTTCCTGTTCCGTTACCGGAGGGAAGCCCATTTCCGCCGCCTCGCCCTGGATCCAGATCGAGTCGAGCAATTCGCCGAGCGCGGTTTCCCTGAGGCCGTCGTACTGTTCGTCGCCGGGCTTGGGGATGGGTGAGATCTGGGATTCCGCGGCGGCCTGGACGATGCCGTGGCGGAGTTCCTTGTCAGTGATCGTGCCGATGTCGTCGGGAACGTCCTCGACCACGGCGACCGCCCCGGAGGGGATGTCGGGATCGCCGATCCCGTCGGCGATCGCGATGCCGGCGAAGAGAAGGATCAGCAGGGCCGCGAAACCGACCAGGACGAGGCGTTTCAGCCCCGCCGCCTTGCTCTGCCGTTTATTCGACGCCACCGAGCGGGCAGCATAGATCAAATGCGGCCGGCAAGGGCAGGCGGCGGCGGGGCATCAGGTCGCGACGCTCGTCTCGGTTTCCGGCTCCTGGGCGTGCCTGGCGTCGCGGATCGCGGTGGCCATCGCGAGGACCGCGGCAAGCCTCGCCTCCGGCTCGTCGGGAACCCGGACCGCGGCGGTCTTCTCGCGCCACTCGTACAGCGCCCCCTCGACCTTCCCGGCGAGGACCGCGGCGCCGTCGGAGTCGAGCTCGACCCCGGTCACGCTGAGACGGCCGCCGCGGAACTCGACGCTGCGCGCCCCCGCCAGGCCCAGTTCGATCCTGGCGCGCTGCAGCGCCAGCAGGTTCTCGGCCTCGGGCGGCGGCGGCCCGAAGCGGTCGTCGAGCTCGTCGCGGATCGCGCGCAGCTCGCCGGGCTCGCGGGCGGCGGCGATGCGGCGGTGGACGTCGATCTTGGCGGCCTCGAAGGGGATGAAGGCAGCGGACAGGCAGGCGTCGACCGCGACGTCGAGCCGCACCGGCTCCGGCGCCTCCCCATCCCCGGCCGCCTCGCGCGCGGCCCCCACCGCCTCGTCGATCATCTGGCAGTAGAGCTCGAAGCCGACCGCGGCGACGTGGCCGGACTGCTCCTCGCCGAGCAGGTCGCCGGCGCCGCGGATATCGAGGTCGCGCATCGCGATCTTGAAGCCCGAGCCGAGCTCGGTGTGGTCGGCGAGGGTCGAGAGCCGCGCCGCCGCGTCCTCGGTCAGCGCCTCGGCCGAGGGGTAGAGCAGATAGGCGAAGGCGCGCTCGCGAGAGCGGCCGACTCTGCCGCGGATCTGGTAGGCCTGGGCCAGCCCGAGCTGGTCGGCGCGCTCGACGATCAGCGTGTTGGCGCTGGGGATGTCGAGCCCGGACTCGATGATCGTCGTCGTCACCAGGCAATCGGCGTCGCCGCGCAGGAAGCCGAGCATCGTCTCCTCCAGCTGCCTCTCGTCCATCTGCCCGTGGGCTTCGGCGAAGCGCGCCTTCGGCACCAGGCCGCGCAGGCGCTCGACCGTCTCCGGCAGCGAGTCGATCCGGTTGTGGAGGAAGAAGGACTGGCCGCCGCGCTCCAGCTCGCGCTCGATCGAGTGCCGCACGAGGTCCTCGTCGTAGGGGCCGACGTAGGTGCGGACCGGGCGGCGGCCCTCGGGCGGCGTCTCGATCGTCGAGATGTCGCGCAGCCCGGCGAGGCTCATCTGCAGCGTGCGCGGGATCGGCGTCGCCGAGAGCGAGAGGACGTCGACCTTGAGCTTCAGCTGGCGCAGCAGCTCCTTCTGCTTGACCCCGAAGCGCTGCTCCTCGTCGAGGATGACCAGGCCGAGGTCCTTGGCGCGCACGTCGCGCGAGAGCAGCCGGTGGGTGCCGATCAGGACGTCGACCTTGCCCGCCTCGAAGTCCGTCAGCACGGCTTTGACCTCGGCCGGCTTGCGCAGGCGCGAGATCCCCTCGACGACGAAGGGAAGGTCGGCGAGGCGCTCGCGGAAGGTGCCGAAGTGCTGCTGGGCGAGGATCGTCGTCGGCACCAGCATCATCACCTGCTTGCCGTCGGCGGCTGCCTTGACCGCGGCCCGCAGCGCCACCTCGGTCTTGCCAAAGCCGACGTCGCCGCAGACCAGGCGGTCCATCGGCTGCTCGGCCTCCATGTCGCCCTTGACCGACTCGATCGCTTCCACCTGGTCGGCGGTCTCGCGATAGGGAAAAGCGGCCTCCATCGTCATCTGCCACTCGCCGTCGGCGCCGAAGGCGTGGCCCTTGCGGGTGCGGCGCTCGGCGTAGAGGTTGAGCAGCTCGCCGGCGAGGGCTCCGGCGGCCTTGCGCGCCCGCGCCTTCATGTTCTGCCAGCGCTTGCCGCCGAGAGCGGAGAGCGACGGTTCGCCGCCGGCGCCGACGTAGCGGCTCAGCTTCGCCAGCTGGTCGGTGGGGACGTAGACGCGGTCCTCGCCCTTGTATTCGAGGTAGAGGTAGTCGCGGGTGACGCCGCCGACCTCGCGTGTCTCGAAGCCGGCGAAGCGGGCGACGCCGTGGTCCTCGTGGACTACGTAGTCGCCGACCCGCAGGTCGCTGAAGGCGAGGCGGGTTCGCCCGGCGCCGGGGGCGCGAGCTTCGGCGCGGCGGCGCCGGTGGACGAGGCGGCGGAAGGGATAGACGGCGAGGCGCAGCTCGGGGCTGACGAAGCCCTCGCGCATGCGCGCCTCGGCGAAGGTCAGCCCGGGGTTCGGCGAGAGACGGCCGCCCTCGAGCAGGGCGGCGTCGAGCCGGTCGAGCCCGTAGCGCGCCCGCTCCGCCTCGCCGCGATCGTCGAAGGCGACCACCGTGCGGTAGCCGGAGCGCACCTGCTTCTCCAGCTCGGCCTCGGCCTCCTTGACGCTGCGGGCCGGCGACTCGGCCCGGGCGGCGCGGAAGGCGTCCTCGTCGTCGCTGCCGGCGGCGGTGAAGGAGAGCGCGGCGCGCTCGGCGAGGGGCGTGGCGACGTCGACGTAGAGGCGGCTGGCGTCCTCGGCGTGCATCGCCGTCGTCGCGTCCTCCCAGTGGTCGCGCAGGGCGGGCTCGATCTCCTCGGCGGCGGCGAGGATGACCGCGGCAGAGCCGGGCACCAGGGCCAGCGGCGGGCCGAAGCGGTCCAGCGGCAGGACCTCGGCCAGGCTCGGCGCCTCGCGGCCCTCCTCCTCGGCCTCCATCGCGGCCAGCTCCGCCAGCTCGCGGTGCTCCGCGTCGAGTTCGGCCGCGGGCGCCAGCTCGACCCGCTCGGCGTCACCCAGGGAGCGCTGGGTGAAGGTCGAGAACCAGCGCATCGACTCGACCTCGTCGCCGAAGAGCTCGATCCGCACGGCGCGCTCGACGGTGGCGCCGAAGACGTCGAGGATGCCGCCGCGCACGGCGAACTGACCGCGCTCCTCCACCTGCTCGACGCGGTGGTATCCGGCGGCGGCGAGGTCGCGGGCGGCGGTGCCGAGGTCGATCTCCTCGCCGTGGGCGATCGCGAACCCGGCCGGCCGCAGGGCGGCGTCGGGGACGGCCTCGGCAAGGGCGGTGGCGCCGGCGACGACGACCGCGTCCTCCTCCTTCCCCAGGGCGTCGAGCGCGTCGATCCGCAGCCCGACCAGGTGCGGCGGCGGCGTCACGTGCGAGGCGAAGCCGGTGCCGCGCGACGGGTAGAGACGGACCCGGCGCGGAGCCAGATACGCGTGCAGGTCCGCGGCGAGGTCGCGGGCGGAGCGGTCGTCGGCGGCGACCAGCAGCGCCGGGCGGCCGGCGAGGCCGCGATCGTCCTCGAGCAGCGCCGCGAGGAGCAGCGGCCGCAGCATCGCCGAGACCGGCACCTCGACCTTCTCGCCGCCCGCGACGGCCTCGCGCACGCGACCGGTGAGCGCGTGCACGCGCTCGTTCTCGGCGGCGATCTCTATGAGCGGACGAAGAGACATCGGGCGGCCCCGGAGATTGCCATGCTGCGTCCTCGGTCGCTCGCGTGCAGAGCACGCCACGCTCCCTGCGTCCTTGCCTGACAATCTCCGGACCACGCCCGGGCGCGCTTTTGTTAAGCCTGAAGGGCCGACTCGGTGAAGGGAGCGAGAACGTCGCGGGCGAAGGCGCGCAGGGCCTCGTCGTCGTGCGGGTCCGGGTCGCGCGGCGGCAGGGCGATGTAGGTGAGGAAGAGGCGGGCGAGGAGGTCGGCGACCCGTCGCGCGGCGCGGGTCGGCGCGGCCGGGTGCTCGCCGAGGATCGTGCGGGCGATGAACTCCGAGCCCATCTCGAGGAGGAGCGAGTCGTTGGCGGCGACGGTCGCTGTCACCGAGCCGGGGTCGGAGTGGGCGAGGTGCTCGAGCATCGGGTGGTCGCGGGCGAAGCGCATCGCCGCGACGAACCCGCCCGCGAGACGGTCGGCGGGCTCGGCCTCGCCGTCCAGGCCGGCAGCGACGGCGGCGAGAAAGCGCCTTCCCTCACGCACCACCAGCGCCTCGACCAGATCGTCGCGACGGGCGAAGCGGCGGTAGACCGTCATCCGCCCGAGCCCCGCCCGGCGCACGACCTGCTCGACGGTGAGGCGGTCGAGGCCGACCTGGGCGGCCTCCTCGAGCGCCGCGTCGAGGATGCGGGTGCGGGTCGGGTCCTCATCCCCGGCCGGGACGTCGCGCGCGGTGATCGCGCGGTCAAGGAGAGTTGCGAGCTGGGCCTCCACGCGACTCAGGCGACACTGGCAGCGGCGGCGGGCCGCGGCGGCGCCTGGGCAACCGCGGCGACGCGCGCCTCCGCCATCGCCCGGCAGGGCGGGACGCCGAAGGCCCAGCGCAGCGACCGGGACACCGTGCGCAGGTAGGGCTCGACCGCCAGCCGCTGGAACCGGGGCGAGTGGTCGTAGCCGGTCAGCTGCCTCGCCCACTCGGGCATCACGCTCATCCCGGCGTGCACGTCGAAGCGGTTGATCTGCCGTGCGAGCGGCGCCGGCCCCTTCGCGCCGAGCGGTGACTCGAGCAGGAACTCGAAGAACTGACGGGTCTGCTCGTTGACCGCGAGATGGGGACGCATTGCCTCGATGTATTCCTCCAGATCGGCCGCCGTAACCGGGATCTCGCCGGCGCCGCCTTTGCGGCCGATGATCGCCTGCTCGGCCAGGTAACGGTCTCGTTCGTCCGGGGTGAGCGGCCGGTTGTAGCGCTCGAAGATCCGCATCACCCCCCAGGGGATGCAGGTGTGCACCCAGCCGATCAGGGTCGGGTCCATGGCCCGGTAGGGAACGCCGTCGGGGCGCACGCCCTCGACCCGCTCGTGCATGCGGCGCACCCGGGCGATCAGCGCCTCGGCGGCCTCGGTGTTGCCGAACGTCGTCGCGAACACGTACCCGGCGGTGTTGCGCGCCCGCTCGAAGGGCTTGGTCCGGTAGTTGGAGCGGTCGTGGACGCCCGCCATCACCGACGGGTGGAGGATCTCCATCGTGATCGCCGCCACCCCGGCGAGCCCGACCGCCGACATGTCGGAGTGGAGCTCCCAGGAGACGCTCCCCGGCCCGATCAGACCGGGGTCGCCCGCCGGACCGCCGTAGACCTCGGGGTCGTCGTGCCTGCCGCTGACCCGGGTGTACTCGTCGACAAGCGAGCGTTTGAGGAAGTTCATGGCTCTTTCTGGTAGGACTGGTAGAGAAATCATACCATGCATACCATCGATGGCACGCGCCTACACTGCGATGCCGAGCGACACGCGAATGAAGCTGAGGACCACACCGGAGGGCGTAATCGCCGAGGACCCCGAGCGCGGGCGCTGGGTCTCGCTGCCGCAGGCCGGGGACGTGCTCTCACTGCTGGCCGGAGGGGCCGAGGCACGTGCCGAGGTCGCCGACCGCATCGAGTCGGTGGCCGGCGATGAGAACGCCGCCGCCGACCCGACCGCCGCCGGCCTCCCCTTCACGCCGCGCTCGCTGCGCGCCTTCAGCCTCTGGCCCGCCCACTACGAGGGCTCGGCCCGGATGCTGGTCAAGCGCTTCTTCCCGGCGCCGGTGCAGCGCGCGGCGGCGGCGTACGAGCGGGTCACGCGGCGGACCTTTCCGCCGTTCAAGCCCAACAAGCGCTTCTACGAGGTCCCGGCCTTCTACGTCGGCAACCACTCCGCGATGCTGGCCGACGGCGAGGAGATGCCCTGGCCCTCGCACACGAAGTACCTCGACTTCGAGCTGGAGCTCGCCTTCGTGCTCGCCCGGCCACTCGCGGACCCAAGCCCGGCGGAGGCGCGCGAGGCGATCGGGGGCTGGTTCGTGCTCAACGACTGGAGCGCCCGCGAGGTGCAGGCCGAGGAGGTCCGCCACGGCGTCTTCGGCCCGGCGGTGAAGTCGAAGACCTTCGCCAACTCGATCGGCTGCGACGTGCTCAGCGCCGATGAGATGCCCGACTGGACCGCCGCCCGCGGCCGGGTGCGCGTCGACGGCGAGATCTGGTGCGAAGGCGGCACCGCCGGGCCTGCCCACGACGTCGGCGAGATGCTCGCCTACGCCGCCGCTGGCGAGCGGCTCGAGCCTGGCGACGTGATCTCGACCGGGACGATGCCCGGCTGCTGCGGGCTCGAGCTCGACCGCTGGATCCAGCCCAGGCAGACGGTCGAGCTGGAGATCGACGGGATCGGCACGCTCTCGAACCGGATCGGGCCGAAGCGATGAGGAAGCTACTCGCCGCCGGCTCGGCGCTGGGCCTGCTCGCCCACAACGCCTTCGAGACCCGCGCCGGGGTCGGGCTGGTCTTCGAGCCCTTCATCGGCCGCCGCGGCGCGTACGCCCTCTGGGGCGGCTACTTCCCGCTGATGCTCGCCGCCGCCCTGCGCGAGGGCGAGCTGGCGCGGCGGCTGACCGCGTTCAGCGCCGGGATCGGGGTCGCGGGCGTCGCGGTCCACTTCAAGGCCTGGCCCTGGTCGCTGCACGGCGGGCTGCCGATGCTCGACGAAGCCGAGGGCCTGAGCGAGGACCAGCTCCCCGCCTACAACGGGGTGCTCTGGTTCTGGCTCCTCTGCAGCGCGCTCAGCCTGCCCGCCGCCAACAGGCCCGGGTCGCGGCGCTTCGCCGCGCTCGGCCTGCTCAACTTCCCGATCCTGCTCGCCTCCGCCCAGCACCACTTCCGCTGGGCGCGAGAGCAGGCCGAGCGCGAACCGGAGCGCTGGAGTCCGGCCCTGCGTGACTAACTAACCCGCCGATGGGCCGAAAACCCGACTACGAGGAGGGAAATCGGCCCGTCGGCGGGATGTTGTCGCTTACGTTCGACAACCTCGGCGAGGCAGCGGAGCTGGAGATGGGGGCGCTGGCCGCGGATGCGCCGCTGGGCGGCCACTTCACCGCGACAGAGGTGGTGCCGGCGCTTCTCGACCGCCTCGCGGAGCGGGAGCTGGCGGCCACCTTCTTCGTCGAGGGGCTGAACACCGAGCTCTACCCGGACCTGCTGCGCGAGATCGTCGCGCGCGGGCACGAGGTCGCCTACCACGCCTGGCGCCACGAGCAATGGGACGGGATGAGCGCCGCCGGACAGACCGAGAATCTGGCGCGGGGCGTTGCCGCCTTCGAGCGGATCGGGATCGAGATCTCCGGCCTGCGTCCCCCCGGCGGTCGACTCGGCCCCGGCGGCACGGCGGTCCTGCGCGATGCCGGCCTGCGCTACTGCTCGCCCGCCGGGGCAGGCGCCGGGATCGACGGTGGCGTCGCCCTGCTGCCGTTCCAGTGGCGCCACGTAGACGCCAGCTGCGTGCTGCCCCCGCTGGCCGCCGCGCGCGAACAGATGACCGGTTCCCCCGACCCGGTCGAGCCCGTGGACTTTCTGGCCTCGCTCGAACGGTCGATCGGCGAGCTGGCAAGCGCCGGCGGCTACCTCGCGATCATCCTCCACCCCTTCATGCTCGGCTGGCTCGGCGAGGAGCACCTAGCCGTACTGCTTGACCGAGTCGCGGCTGCAGCCAGCCGGAACGAGCTCTGGGTCACCCGCTGCGACGAGATTGCCGAGTACGTCCTCGCGCACCCCGATCGGTTCGGGGGAGGCACGATGCTGGACGCGACCAGCTGGGCCTAGGGCGCTCATGCCTCCTCCGCGTTAATCGGTACAACCGTAGTATCTGCCGTCATGTCCGCGCTGGGAGACGTGGCGGCGGCGATCCTGCCGCCCGAGGCTGGGGGGCCCGATCCCGAGCGGGTGGCGAGCGTCGCCCGGCGGATGATCGACCGGATGCCCGCCGTCTCTCAGGCG
>DATDAQ010000116.1:0-2846 GCA_036525295.1 Solirubrobacterales bacterium
TCCTTCCCCAGGGACTCCCGCGAAGCGGCCTGGGGAAGGACCCCGACCCCTTCCCAGGGCCCTAACCGTCGTAGCCCGCGTGAACGTGATCGCAGTGGTCAGACCGGGCAAACGCCGCCCCGGGACCGTCGACGTCGAAGCAATAGATGAGCTCGGTCGGGTGGGCCGGTTCAGGCAGGTAGGCGAGGGTCCGGGCCAGTTCCGCGCAGGGCCCGCCGACCGCGGTGTCAGTGCAGGAGACACCGTCGACTGCGGCGATGTCCATGGCCCGCCCGTAGTAGTGATTGGAGACCCCGCCTTCGACCGTGTACATCGAGTGGTCGGAGCGCAGCGAGGAGATCGTCAGCTGATGGTCCTGTGTGATCGCCCCGATCAGGCCGACAATGCGGGGGTCGACCGCGCCGCTGGTGAGGTCGTGCAGCTCGAGCTCGTTGGAGAGGGTGAGGTTGTCCCAGTTGATCGGCGCGATCACCGCGTTGGGCAGCGCCAGCGTCCACTCGACCGGGGTGACGACGCACTCGCCTTCCAGGACCTCGGCCTCGGCGATGACGGCCTCGACGTACCAGGCAGCCTGGTTGTGGGTGAAGACGCCCGCGCGCAGGTCGCCACGCGACCAGATCAGCCGCGCCATCGTTGCGGCTGAGTCGGCCGGGCTCGCGCGGACGACGCGCCCGTCTTCGTTGCCGTCGACGGCGTAGCGCTGCCACTCGGTCGGGTCGAGGCCCAGCGGGCCGAAGCTGCTCAGCTGCTCGGAGTCCATCCCGGTGCCGAAGTTCGACTCCAGGCGCGCGATCGCGGCCAGGGCCCAGACGCCGCGGCGACCAAGGTCATAGCGGGTGGACGCGTCCTCGAAGGCACGCAGGTAGTTCTCAGGGACCTTCTTGCGCCATGCCGCGGGCAGCTGGCAGTCCAGTTCCTGCAGCTGCGGCTGCAGCGCGAAGGCACCGGCGGCGCTGCCGATGCCGCCGTAGCAGGCGGCATTGGCGAGGACGTCGGCGACGTACCAGTCGGCGTGGTTGTAGGCGAAGATCGCGCCGTAGGTGTCCTCGGGCATCCCCGCCGCGCTCAGGTAGTTGGCGGCGGCGAAGATCGCGTCTTCGGGGTTGTAGGGGTCGGCAACCCCGTCGCCGTTGGCGTCGACGCCGTAGGCATCCCAGCTCGAGGGGATGAACTGCATCCAGCCCATCGCGCCGGCCGAGGAGATGTTGAGGTTTGTGCCGAAGGCGGTCTCGATCTCGTTGATCCCGGCCAGGACCGCGGCGCCCTGGGGGCCCAGCTCGTAGGTCGCGGCGGCCCGCTGGTAGATCGGGATCAGCACCGGCGGCACGCCCGAGGTGGCGCAGCTCGAGCTGGGGATCGAGGGGATCGCGAACACTTCACTGGGGTCGGTGGGCGCGGTGGCGGCGCCGTCGGACTCGGGCGAAGGGGTGGGGTCGGTCTCCGGCGGCTTCGGTGTCCTATCCGGGGCGGTGCCACCGGTTGGGCCAGGCTTGGGCTTCGCGACGGAGGGTGCCAGCGTGTCGCCCTGTTCGACCGCCGGCCCGCTGGAGACGGGAGGCGCGGGGATCGGCGCCGGCGCCGCCGTTTCGCTTGCAGGCGGGGTTGTGGCTTCAGCTTCGGTGGAGGCCGCTTCCGGAGCTTCCTCGGCCGCTGCGCTGGATGCGGTCAGAGCGGCCGCGATCGCGGCCGCGAGCAGGATGTTGCGGAGCCTCCCCATCAGCCGAGCACGTCCGTGACCTGCCACTGGCCAGAGCCCTTGTCGCGCTGGACGTCGATGCGCAGCTCACTGGTGATGCCGACGCGCAGCAGCGAGGCGCTGAGCGTGAAGGTGTCGCCGCTGCGTGGCCCCGGCACCACGTTCAGCACCTTCGCCTTGGGAACCTTGACGTTGGCAGGCAGGCGAGGGGGGCGGCGGAGCAGAGCCTGGGTCAGGCGCGGGCTCGCCGTCGCGTCGAGAGCGGCCTGGACCTTGGCGTCGTCGCGCCCGGTCTCGTAAAGGACGAAGGCGTCCGAGAAGCGACGCGCGACGTCGATCGCCGCGGGCCCCGGATCCTCTACCTTGCCGCCGGCACTCGACAGCGTCGCTCCGGCGGCGGAGTCGCTGGGAGCGGTCGTCGCGGTGTCGGGGTCGCTGCTGATCACGGTGTCGGCCTTGGCGACCTTCGTCGTCGCGGTATCGCCACCCTCCGGCACGAAGTCGGGGATGGCGCCCTGGAGGACAGGGGCCGGCTCCGGCTCAGCCTTGCTCTCTACGGAAGCCTTGACGGGTGCGACGACGACGACCGGCTCTTCGCCGCTTCCGTCGCCGGCCTTGATCGCGCCGAAGGAAAGCGCGCCCACCGCGAGCAGGGCCATACCACTCAGCACAGCGGCCCGGCTGGGCACGCCCCACCTGGCGGTCCGCTCGCCGAGCGGCCAGACCACAGCCCGCTCGACCGCCCAGGCAACCCGCTCGAACGGCCACCTGACGACGTCGAAGAGGCCGCGCAGGAAGTCGGAAACAGGCCAGGCGATCCGCTCCTGGATCGCGTCGCCCGCAGCGCGTGCGCGACCCCCGACGGCAGCGCCGAGCGAGCGCATCCGCAGCACGCTGCGCCCTGCATTGATTTTGGGTCGTCGCATCATCGAGTGAAGGTTCTCAAGCTTACGTCGGAATCCAAGCCAGAATCCTGAAGTCTGGCGCTCTGGATTGCGATTCCCACTAAGACACTCGTCTCCATTCCAGCAGGATTGTGGACCGTCTTGTTAACCGTTTTGTAAACGCGTCGATGCGGAGGTGTGGGGGCTGGCGGGGTCCCTTCCCCCAAAACGCGCGGCAGAAGCCGCGCTTGAGTGTTTTGGGGGAA
>DATDAQ010000117.1:0-16537 GCA_036525295.1 Solirubrobacterales bacterium
GTGGGGGGGGCCCCCGGCGCCCCAGCACTGCGGCTCGTGGTGGAGCGACTGGATGCGCCCGTCGATTCCGAGGCGGCATTCATGCACCTCTACGGAGATAGTGAGAACGCCTTCTGGCTGGACAGCAGCGACACCGTCGACCGGGGGCGCTTCTCTTTCATCGGCGACGCGAGCGGGCCATTGGCGGCGACGATCTCCTACGACGTCGAGGCGCGGGAGATACGGATCGAGCGGGGCGGGAAGGTCGAGCTGCGGCGGGAATCGATCTTCGAGTACCTGAGGGAGGAGCTGGGGAGGCTGCGCTTGCCAAATGTGGGGCTTCCGTTCGACTTCGATTGTGGCTTCGTTGGCTACTTCGGCTACGAGCTGAAGGCCGAGTGCGGGGGAGGGGCCGCGCACCGCTCTCCCCATCCGGACGCGGCCTTCGTCTTCGCGGATCGGCTGATTGCCTTCGACCACGAGGAGGACTGCGCCTACGTGCTCTCCCTCGTTGCGCCGGGGGGAGAGAAGCTGGCCGAGCGATGGATCGAGGTCACACGGCGGCAGCTGCTCTCCTTGCCGGAGATTGGAGAGCCCGATGCGGCGAGCAGCCTGGATGCGCCTGACTTCGAGCTTGCCCGCGACCGGGATGGCTACCTCGCCGACATTGCAACCTGCAAGCGCCACCTGAGCGAAGGCGAGAGCTATGAGGTCTGCCTGACGAACGAGGTTCGCGCCGAGGTGGATGCCGACCCGCTGGATGTCTACCGGCGCCTGCGCCGGCTCAACCCGGCGCCGTACTCCGCCTTCCTGCGCTTCGGCGAGCTTGCCGTGCTCAGCTCCTCCCCCGAGCGGTTCCTGCGCGTCGGTCGCGACCGCTGGGCTGAGGCCAGACCCGTCAAGGGCACAAGCCGGCGCGGGGAGACCTCGGCCGAGGACACTCTCCTCGCCGAGCGCCTTCGGCTTGACGAGAAGTGCCGGGCCGAGAACATGATGATCGCCGACCTCCTCCGCAACGACCTCGGCTCCGTTTGTAGGGTCGGCAGCGTCCGGGTGCCGGCGCTGATCGAGGTGGAGACGCACGCAACCGTCCATCAGCTCGTCACCACGGTTCGCGGCCAGCTGCGCGAGGACGTCACTCCGACGGAATGCATCAGGGCCTGCTTCCCGCCCGGGTCGATGACCGGGGCGCCGAAAGAGCGGACGATGGAGATCGTTGACGAGCTCGAGGGAGGGGCTCGCGGCGTGTACTCGGGGGCGATCGGCTACCTCGGGCTCGGCGGAGGTTGCGACCTCAGCGTCGTGATCAGGACGATCGTTATCGACGGCGATTCGGCCAGCATCGGCGTAGGCGGTGCGATCGTGATGCAGTCCGACCCCGACGAGGAGTACCAGGAGATGCTGCTCAAGGCCCGGGCGCCGATGCAGGCGATCGGGCCCCAGGGCGTATCCGGCAGGGGTCCTAAAGTCTTTGAGCGTGCCTGAAGGCGCCCTGGAATACTTGCCCGCGAGATTCGGCGCGGAGGGGAACAGATGACGACTGTCTGCCGGGCTGGCGCGCTGGCGCTATTGGCTCTCGCCTTCGCGTTGGCGGTTGCCGGCTGCGGGGAAACGATCATCGACTCTGCGAAGGCAGAGGACACGATCGAGCAGAACCTCGAACGTGCCACCGGCCAAAAGGTGGCCTCGGTCGAGTGCCCGTCGAGCGTCGAGGTCGTCAAGGACGCGACCTTCGAGTGCACGGTGAGCTTCGCCGGCGGGAAGCGCGAAACGGCGACCCTGAAGATCCTCAACGAAGATGCCGATTTCTCACTGACGAACCTCCGACCCCTCGAGTAGGCACGAGTCCGATGAGTCCACTGAAGTTGATCTGCATCCTGCTGTTGGTCGCCTCCGTCGGCCTGTGCTTGCCGGCTGCCGGATACGGCGACGAGCGCTCTCCCCGTTGTGGCGAGGCCTTCCAGTCCCCAGGGGTGGCCACCGAGCACCAGCTGCGCACCTCGGTTCTCTGCCTGGTCAACCTTGCACGCGAGAGGAACGGGATCGCGCCCCTCGAGTTCAACCTCGCGCTGCGCAAGTCCGCAGAGGCCCACTCGCTCAGCATGGTGAGGAGCGGCATCCTCTCCCACTATGGCCCGAGCGGCAGCACGCCGACCACCAGGGTGGCCCACTCCGGCTACCTGGCACGCGTCTCGAGCTTCCGCGTGGCCGAGAACATCGGCGCGGGACGGGGTCAGGAGTTCGGCTCGCCGATGAACATCGTGCGGATGTGGATGGACAGCCCCCCCCACCGGCAGAACATCC
Source organism: Solirubrobacterales bacterium (assembly GCA_036525295.1). GTDB lineage: Bacteria > Actinomycetota > Thermoleophilia > Solirubrobacterales > 70-9 > VRUE01. Next base: position 2,284 of record DATDAQ010000117.1, read on the forward strand.
TCGATTCCGGCCTGCGGGACTTCGGCGTCGGCGTCGCCTTTGGCGACCCGCTCGGCGGCGGTCGAGATGCCGCCACCTACACGCTTGTCTTCGGCGTCCGAAGCCGTTAGCCGCAGAAAGCGACCTACCGTCCCGCCCCGGCTTCAGGCCCTGTAAGTAGAGTTCTGTAGATGAGCCAAATGACCACGGCCGACGCGCCGACCACGCACGCAAAGCTCCTCGACTGGGTCGGGGAGATCGCAGATTTGACCCAGCCCGAGGCCGTCCACTGGTGCGACGGTTCGGCGGAGGAGTACGACCGCCTCGCCCAGGTCCTGATCGACGCCGGCACCTTCGAGCGTCTCTCCGACGCCAAGCGACCCAACTCCTATCTTGCCCTCTCCGACCCCGCCGACGTCGCCCGGGTCGAAGACCGCACCTTCATCTGCTCCAAGCGCGAGGTGGATGCCGGGCCGACCAACAACTGGCGCGATCCCGCCGAGATGCGGGGGATGCTGAACGGCCTCTTCGAGGGTTGCATGGCCGGGCGCACCATGTACGTCGTGCCCTTCTCGATGGGCCCGCTTGGCTCGCCGATCGCTCACATCGGCGTGCAGCTGACCGACTCTCCCTACGTCGCCGTCTCGATGCGGATCATGACCCGGATGGGCAAGGGCGCCCTCGACGTGCTCGGCACGGATGGCGAGTTCGTCCCCTGCGTGCACTCGGTCGGCATGCCCCTGGCCGAGGGGGCCGAAGACGTCCCCTGGCCCTGCAACGAGGACAACAAGTACATCGTCCACTACCCCGAGACGCGCGAGATCTGGTCATACGGCTCCGGCTACGGCGGCAACGCGCTGCTCGGCAAGAAGTGCTTCGCGCTGCGGATCGCCTCCGCGATGGCCCGCGACGAGGGCTGGCTGGCCGAGCATATGCTGATCCTCAAGCTGACCTCGCCCGAGGGCACGGTCAAGTACGTGACTGGCGCCTTCCCCTCCGCCTGCGGCAAGACCAACCTGGCGATGCTGATTCCCACCATCCCGGGCTGGAAGGTCGAGACGGTCGGCGACGACATCGCCTGGATGAAGTTCGGCTCCGACGGCCGCCTCTACGCGGTCAACCCCGAGGCGGGGTTCTTCGGCGTCGCGCCGGGCACCGGCGAGGCGACCAACCCGAACGCGATGCGCACGATCGAGAGCAACTCGATCTTCACCAACTGCGCCAAAACCGACGACGGTGACGTCTGGTGGGAGGGGATGACCAGCGAGCCGCCCGAGCACCTGGTCGACTGGCACGGCGACGACTGGACGCCCGAGTCCCAGGAGCCCTCCTCGCACCCGAACGCGCGCTTCACGACGCCGGCGGCGCAGTGCCCGACGATCGCCCCGGAGTGGGAAGACCCGGCCGGCGTGCCGATCGACGCCTTCCTCTTCGGCGGCCGCCGCGCCACTGCGGTGCCGCTCGTCCACGAGGCCTTCGACTGGGAGCACGGCGTCTTCCTCGGCGCGACGATGTCCTCCGAGAAGACCGCCGCGGCGTCCGGCAACGTCGGCGAACTGCGCTTCGACCCGATGGCGATGCTGCCCTTCTGCGGCTACAACATGGCCGACTACTTCGCGCACTGGCTCGAGGCCGGCAAACGCGAGGGCGCCGAGCTGCCGCGGATCTTCTACGTCAACTGGTTCCGCAAGGACGCCGACGGCAAGTTCCTCTGGCCCGGCTTCGGCGAGAACAGCCGCGTGCTCGAGTGGGTCTTCCGCCGCTGCGAGGGCACGGCCGGTGCGGTCGAGACACCGATCGGCTTGTTGCCGAGCGCGGGAGCGATCGACACCGAGGGGCTCAACATCTCGGCGGAGGCGATGCAGGAGCTGCTCTCCGTCGACGAGGACCTCGTCCGCGAGCAACTGCCCCAGGTCAAGGAGCACCTGGCCCGCTTCGGCGAACGCCTGCCGGACCAGCTGAAAACGCAGCTGCAGAACCTAGAGCAGCGCCTCGGCTAACCCCCAGCTAAGCCGTCGCGGGCTACCAGGGACGCCACGGGTACCCGGCGTCCGGCCAGCAACCCCTCAGCAGCTTCATGGGCCAGGGCAGCATCGAGGTGCGTTCGACCTGTACGGCCACATAAGGCCCGTTACCGTTACGGCGGCCGAGGCGACGGCGCTGCTGGACAGCATCCTGGGCGGCGTGGGAGGTGGGCGAGGGTCTCGACGCAACTCGGAGGGCGATTTGGCGGCCTAAATGGCATCGGGGGCGTCTGATTGCATTCCCTGAATGCACGTAAAGTCGTACCCCGCACATTCTTGCTTGATGAACTGCCCATTGACTACTGGCCTGATTTCGGTAGGCTGTGGACATACAAATCGTGCGGGCCGCAAGGCCAGCACTTGGGCGGCCCGTAGCTGGTCGCCCGTCCTCCAAGGCCGCCATAGAGCGGCCTTGGCTATTCCAGGGGCCTGAAAATGCGGCTCTGCTACGTGGATGAGTCGGGCACGGCAGAGACGTTGGTTGAAGCTGACCCTAACCAGCAGCCCGTCATCGTCATCGCGGGGGTATCCCTGCCCGAGTGCGACCTCACCAAGATTACCCATGACTGGATCGGCCTCAAGAAGCGGTTCGACCCAGTTTTGGCAAAGACCGGGCACGGATGGCTCGACGCAATCCTTCACGAAGTGAAGGGCGCCAACCTCCGCAAGGGGTTCCGCGCCAAAGCTTCCAGGCGGCAGCGTAAGCGGGCTATCGGGGTGATGGACGGCACCCTGAAGCTGCTGGAGAAGTACGACGCGAAGATCCTCGGGCGCGTCTGGATGAAGCGCCTGGACACGGAGAACGACGACATGGGCATCCACGCGAGCAGCTTGCAGTTCATCTGCCGGGGATTTGATGCCAGCTTGCCCAAGGAGGAGCGGGGGATGGTGGTCGTCGACAGTCAGACCTACCAGCACAACCACCGCCTGGCCCACTCCATCTTCACCCAGCGGTTCGGCAAACACCCGAAACACTTGGGGCTCGTCGATATGCCGGTATTCGGTCACAGCGACAACCACGCTGGACTCCAGATCGCCGACCTGCTCTGCTCAGCGATCTTGGCGCCCACTGCCAGCGCGGTCTACGCGGGCAAATACGAGAAGTGGAACACCCACTGCCAGTCCGGCTACTTGGATATTCGAGAACGATTCGGCGGCCGCCTCGATGCCCTGACGTACCAGTGGAAGCACCCCAAGACGGGCAAGACTTGTCCGAGCGTGATCGTCAATGATCCGATCAGCAAGCGGGGTGCCCGCCTGATGTGGGGCCCAGCCTCGGTCAGCAAGCCGGTCAAACGGAGCAGGAGATCAGGCGGTCGGCGGCGTCGCGGTCGGGCCCAAAAAAAGAGCGACCGCTGAACTCATTTGGCACTCCGCTGGCACCCCGTCGCTAGAATCCGCATGGACAAGCGGAAAGGTAGATTCCTAGATGTAAGCGGGTCGCTTGTTCTGGCGATTCCCGCTACAGCCCGTACGCCTCGGCCAAATCCGGGTCCTTGGCGGCCAGCATCTCGGCCAGCTCGACCATCACCTTGCACTGCTTCCAGGTGGCGTCGTCCTGCATCTTGCCGTCGATCATGTGGACGCCGCGGCCGTCGGGGATCGCCTCCAGCACCTTCTTGGCGAACTTGACCTCTTCCGGCGGCGGGCTGAAGACCTTCTTGGCGATGCCGATCTGGACGGGATGCAGCGACCAGGCGCCGACGCAGCCCATCAGGAAGGCGGCGCGGAACTGGGTCTCGCAGCCGGCGGTGTCCTTGATGTCGCCGAAGGGGCCGTAGAAGGGGAGGATCCCGGTGGCGGCGCAGGCGTCGACCATGCGGGCGATCGAGTAGTGCCAGAGATCCTGCTGGGCGCTGACGCGGTCGGCCTCGGGATTCTCGGGATCGGCCGGGTCCTCCATCACTCGGTAACCGGGGTGCCCCCCGCCGACCCGGGTGGTCTTCATCCGCCGCGAGGCGGCGAGGTCGGCTGGGCCGAAGCTCATCCCCTGCATGCGCGGGCTGGCGGCGGCGATCTCCTCGAGGTTGACGACGCCCTGCGCCGTCTCGAGGATCGCGTGGATCAGGATCGGGCGGTCGAGCCCGGCCTTCGCCTCGAGCTGGGCGAGCAGGCGGTCCACGTAGTGGATGTCCCAGGCGCCCTCGACCTTGGGCACCATCACGACCTCGAGCTGGTCGCCGATCTCGGTCACCAGCGTGGTCAGGTCGTCGAGTACCCAGGGGCTCTCCAGCGAGTTGACCCGGGTCCAGAGCGCGGTCTGGCCGAAGTCGGACTCCTTGGCGGCGCGGACCAAGCCGGCGCGCGCGGCCTCCTTGCGGTCGACCGGGATCGCGTCCTCGAGGTTGCCGAGCAGGATGTCGGTCTTCTCCGCGATGCCGGCCGCCTTTTCGACCATCTTCTCGTTGGAGAAGTCGAGGAAGTGGATCATCCGTGAGGGCTTCACGGGGATCTCGCGCAGCGGCTCGGGGGCGCCGATCGCCTGCGGCTGGAAGAAGTCTCTGGGGTTTCTCACGCTGCTCCTCGCGTCGTTCGTTCGCTGGTCGGGCCGGAATCTAGATGAACCAGGAGACCGCCGCCGGCCTGGGGCAGAGGAGTTTGACCCCGGCTGCCGTACCTTGAACCGATGGCCGGAGCGGTTGCCGACTCTACGCAGGACTGGTTGCTGCCGGAGCAGTCACGGCCCCCGCTGATCGGAGAGCTCGAGCTCAAGGTCGAGGAGGCGCTGGCGACCGCGCGGGCATCCGAGGCGGCTGTGATCAGCATCGGCGAGGCCGCGCTCGATGCCGCCGAGCAGGCGAGGCGCGCCGCCGAGCTCGCCGAGCGAGCGAGCGCCGCGATGCTTACCAGCAGTCCCCCGCCGGCGCCAGAGCCGGAGCTTGGCACCGAAGACGAGCGACTGCGCGACTTCCATGCCCGCGCCGACTTCATCGCCTCGAGGCTGCAGAGGTTGCAACGTGTGCCGCTGTCGGCAGAGTCCCAGGCTCAGGTCTAGATGCGAGTCGCAGGCAAGCTCGACCTCGTGATTGGGATCGTGCTCGGCGTGGCCCTCGGCCTCACCCTGGCGTACCTCGTCGTCTTCGTCATCGGCGGCGGTAGCAGCGGCAGCGACCTCTCCACCGACACCACGGCCCCGCAGGACAGCACGACTACGAAGAGCGAGCCCCCCGGTCGAGTCGCTCCCCCACCGCCCGGGCAAAGACGATGAGGCGCTGGGCCGCGCTGTAGACGGGGTGGCAGGTGGTGAGTACGAGGCGCTCGTAGCCGGCGTACTGCACGACGCCGACATCGCTCGGGTCGACGACTTCGGTCTTCTGCACCCGGTAGAGGATCTTCCCGTAGGGCATTTCGAGCACCATGCGATCGCCGCGCTCGACCGATTCGGCGTCGCGGAACGGGGCGCCGTAGGTCGTGCGATGCCCCGCGATGGCGACGGTGCCCCCCTGGCCGGGAAACGGAGTTTCGGGAAAGTGCCCGGGCCCCTTCTGCAGGCTGGCCGTGTCGGTGCCCTGGATGACGATCACGTCCAGGTCGCCCATGGTCGGGGCGCGGAGCCGGCCGATCGCCTCTCCGGGCTCTGCCTGCGCGCCGAAGCGCTGCGCCAGGGTCGCGATCCGCTGTTTTCGGTTGCGGATTCGCGCGACCGCTCGCTGGTCGGCGCGGCTCGGGTAGCTGGCTTCGGTCTCGTCGAGCTCGTTCTCCGCGTTGCGCTGCTGAACGGAGGCGTAGATGGAGGTGAGGGGCTCCTCGTAGGCGAGGGTGATCCCGATGTCCGCCATCAGCACGATCCCGGCGGTGATCAAGGCGGTGGAGAGGATGCGGAGGAGCCTGTGCATCGATTGGATCTTCCACCATCCAGGTCGCGAGCGCGGCGGTCCACCAGCCACTGGGACGGTGACACCATCCTTAGGGCCTATCCCGCTAGGGGAATCGCACCCCTAACGGGGTTTAGGCCCTCAGCAGTGGCTGCCGAAGTGCTGGGTCCAGACGTGGGCCGCGCCGTGTCCGGCCAGGCTGCCAACGCGCAGCCCCAGGCCGATCTCCGCGTAGGGCCCGAGCATGTTCGCTCGATGCGCGGGAGAGTGGATCAGGAGCTTGAAGATCTCGCGCACCGTCGTCTTGGGATCGCCTTTCCAGGCGATGTTCTCGCTCACGCGCCAGCAGCGGGCGGGGATGTAGCCAACCTTCTCCAGCCAGAAGTCGAAGTCCCTGTCGCAGGCGAAGTGGCTGAAGTCGTCGCAGCGCAGGATGTCCGCCGACTTCGCGTCGGCCGACCGATCGAGCCGATCCGAGCCGGAAAGCGAGGCCAGGCCGGCGTCGCGACGGGCGAGGTTGACCAGGCAGCGCATCGCCTCCAGCTGCACTGCCGTCGATGCGTCGGCTTCGGCCTGGCCGGGGCAGGGGTCGGTCGGCGCGATCGATCCCTCGCGGCCCGGCCCGTCGGTGGAGGCGTGCGCCCGCGCGTGGGCCACGTGGTTGTGGGCCACGCCGATGGCGCTCTCGGCCGTCGCGGGCAGGACGGCGAGCATGGCGAGGGCGAGGAGGAGGGAAAGCTTCGCGGGCATCGCGTTTTCCTCGCCAGGCAGCCGGTCTGCTGGATGCATCCTGGACGGGTGTATGAGGAGAAAGCGGGACAGGCACCGGCCGGCGGTCGCAGAACGGCCGCCGATATCCTTCGACCTCCGTTCCCCTACACCGACGAGCTAGGAGCCATGGCCGTAGATACCGCCGCCTTCCGTGAGCAGACCGACGAGCAGCAGGCGATTACCGAAATGGTGCGCCAGTTCGCCGACGAGCAGATAATCCCCAACGCCGAGCACTACGACCACGAGGACTCCTTCCCGGAGCCGATCGTCGAGCAGATGAAGGAGCTCGGCCTCTTCGGGGTGACGATTCCCGAGGAGTACGGAGGCATGGGCCTCGACCTGACGACCTACGCGATGATCGTCGAAGAGCTCTCGCGCGGCTGGATCTCGATCTCAGGCGTCGTCAACACCCACTTCATCGGCTCCTACCTGTTGATGAAGTTCGGCACCGAGGAGCAGAAGGACTACTTCCTGCCGAAGATGGCGACCGGAGAGATCCGCGCCGCCTTCTCGCTCTCGGAGCCCGAGGTCGGCTCCGACGTCCAAGGGATCAAGTCGACGGCGAAGAAGGGCGAGGACGGCAAGTGGGAGCTGAACGGCCAGAAGATGTGGGTCACCAACGGCCTCGGCTCCAGCGTCGTCTTCGTGCTGATGAAGACCGACCCCAAGGCCGAGCCGGCCTACAAGGGGATGACCTGCTTCATCACCGAGAAGAAGCCCTGGGAGGAAATCAACGAGGGCGACTTCAAGGGCCTCGACGTACCGCCCAAGATCAAGAAGATGGGCTACAAGGGCGTCGAGTCGACCGAGCTCGTCTACGACGGCTACCGCTGCCCGCCGGAGCGCGTGCTCGGCGGTGAGGAGGCAGGCGTCGGCGAGGGTTTCGTGCAGATGATGGACGCGCTGGAGGTCGGCCGGGTCAACGTCGCCGCCCGCGGCGTCGGCATCGCCCAGCGCGCTCTCGAGCTGGCCTTGCGCTACAGCCAGGAGCGCAAGACATTCGGCAAGCCGATCGCCCAGCACCAGGCGATCCAGTTCAAGCTCGCCGACATGGCGACCAAGGTCGAGGCCGCCCGCCTCGTCACCCGCAAAGCGGCGCGGATGAAGGACGCCGGCGAGCGCTCCGATCTCGAGGCCGGGATGGCGAAGCTGCTCGCTTCGGAGACCGGCAAGGAGTGCGTCGAGGAGTGCTTCCGCATCCACGGCGGCTACGGCTACTCGAAGGAGTACGAGATCGAGCGCCTCTACCGCGACGCGCCGCTGCTCCTGATCGGCGAGGGAACCTCGGAGATCCAGCGCATGGTGATCGGCAAGAAGCTCCTGCAAAGACACAAGATCTAGCCCGGCGTCACTTGGCCACCGAGCACATGGGCCGGCCGGTCCTCGCGATCGACGTTGACGGGGTCATCTCGGTCTTTGGGTTCGACGAGCCCCCCGATCGCTCGGAAGCGAGATTCGAGCTCATCGACGGCAGGGTCCAGTGCATCCCGAACGCCGTCGGCGACCGGCTGCGGCGGCTGGGCGAGCACTTCGACCTACTCTGGGCGAGTGGGTGGGAGAGCCAGGCGAACGAGTTCCTCTGCGACATCCTCGAGCTGCCGGAGCTTCCCTTCCTCAGCTTCGACGGCAAAGCCCGTTTTGGCACCGCCGACTGGAAGCTGGAGCCGCTGGGCCTCTACGGGAAGGGCCGGCCGCTGGCCTGGATCGACGACAGCTTCGACGAGGCCTGCCGCCGCTGGGCACGGCAGCGGGGCGAGCCGACGCTGCTGATGCCGACCGAGTCGCGGATCGGGCTCGAGGAGGTCCAGGTCGAAGCCCTGATCGCCTGGGCCAAGGGCTTCGGGCCGGCACGCCGCCGGCGAAGCGGCATCCGCGCCTGGGGCTTCCGCCATGAGTAGACTGCGGTGGGCATGGCGTCGACAGCCGATCTGATCAAGACCGCCGTCGAGCGTTTCCAGGCCGAGGTCCCCGCGCTGCAGAACCTGAAACTGGTTTTCGGCCTGGAACTGAAGGCCAAACACGACATCCAGCTCTACCGGGTCGAGGTGCCGGGCCCGGTGATCAAGAAGGACCTCTCCCAGGACGAGCGGATCCTGGTCCAGATCGACCGGCCGCAGTTCAACGAGCTGGCCGAGAGCGGCACGGTCAAGAGCTACCGCAAGGCCTACGAGACGGGTCACATCAAGGCGACCGGCGACTCCAACGTGAAGAAGCTGATCGCGCAGGTGGTCGAACGGCACGAGGAACGCGCCCGGCTCAAGAAGGCACACTGAGCTCTGCCGTCTCGACGTGAGCGCGCGGTAGCATCCCGCGCCGTCCAAACCGCAGAGGAGATTGCCCAGAGATGAGCGAGCAGACCTATGAGCTGACCACGAACCAGGCCGAGCGCGAGGCGTCGGGAGCGCACGCCTACGGCCGCTACCTGGAGGAGTTCGAGGTTGGCGCCGTCTACAAGCACTGGCCCGCGAAGACGGTCACGGAGTCAGACGACCACCTCTTCTGCCTGATCACGATGAACCACCACCCGCTGCATCTCAATGACGTCTACGCGGCGGAGTCCCAGCAGGGTCGCAACGTCGTCGTCGGGCCGCTCGTCTACTCGCTCGCGCTCGGCATGTCGGTCTCCGACGTCTCCGGCAAGGCGATCGCCAACCTGGCGACCGAAGACCTCAGCCACCCCAACCCAGTCTTCCACGGCGACACCCTCTTCTGCGAGACCGAGGTGCTCGAGGTGAAGCCCTCGAAGTCAAAGCCCGATCGCGGCGTGGTCAAGGTCCACACCCGCGTGCTCAACCAGGACGGCGTCCTCGTCGCCGAGTTCAAGCGCCTGGTCCTCGTCCCGCGGCGCGTGCAGGGCTGACGATGCTCGTCGCAATCAGCGGTGGAGCCGGCTACCTCGGTGCGATCGCGGCCACCGAGCTGCGCGCGGCCGGGCACGAGGTCCGCGTCCTCGACGCGCTGATCCACGGCCAGCAGAAGGTCGCCGAGGAGCTGGTGGCGGCCGGGGTGGAGCTGATCGAGGGCGACGTGCGCGACGCCGAGATGCGGGAACGCCTGCTCTCCGGAGCTGGCGCGCTGGTCCACCTGGCCGCGATCGTCGGCGATCCGGCGTGCGCCAAGGACCCCGAGCTCGCCGCTGAGGTCAACCTCGAAGCGAGCCGCGCGATGTTCTCCGAGGCTGCCCGGCTCGGCGTCGAGCGAACCGTGTTCGCCTCGACCTGCTCGAACTACGGCCGCATGAGCGATCCGAGTACCCCGATCGACGAGGAGGGTGTCCTCGCCCCGGTCTCGCTCTACGCCGAGCAGAAGGTGGCGATCGAGCGGATGCTGCTGGACGGCGACCGCGGGGCCGTCTGCCTGCGATTCGCGACTCTCTACGGCGTCGCGCCACGGATGCGTTTCGACCTCACCGTCAACGAGTTCACTCGCGAGCTCTGGGCCGGCAACCAGCTCGAAGTCTTCGGCGAGCTCTTCTGGCGCCCCTACGTCCACGTTGCCGACGCGGCGCGGGCGATAGGGCTCGTGCTCGATGCGCCGCTCGCCGACGTCGCCGGCGAGGTCTTCAACGTCGGCAGTACGGAGGAGAACTACCGCAAGCTCGATCTCGTCGAGATCATCTCCGAGCGCATCTCCAGCGGGGAGGTTCGCTACGTTCATCGCGATGAGGATCCCCGCGATTACAAGGTCGGGTTCGCGAAGATCCACCGTGTGCTCGGCTTCGAGCCGCGGATGCACGTTCCCGACGGGGTCGAGGAGATCGCGGCCGGGCTCGACGACGAACGCTTCGGCGACCCCTTCGCGGCGGGATTCGCCAATGTCACCTGAATCTCGCCGATGACGGAGCAACCCCTCGTTCCCCTCTTCGACCTGGACCTAGACGATCGGGACGTCGAGGCCGTCGCCGCGACGCTGCGCTCCGGCTGGCTGACGATGGGGCCGCAGATCGACGGTTTCGAGCAGGCCTTCGCCGAGCATCTCGGCGTCAAGCACGCGGTTGCCGTGTCCAGCTGCACCGCGGCGTTGCACCTCGCCTACCTGGCCGCGGGGGTCGGCCCCGGGGACGAGGTGATCGTCCCCGCGATCACCTTCGTCGCGACCGCCGCCGCGGTTCGCTATTGCGGGGCGGAGCCGGTGCTGGCCGACATCGTGGGCGGGCGCGATGCCGGCATCGACCCGGAGCGGGTCGAGGAGCTGATCGGACCGCGCACGAAGGCGGTCTGCGCGGTCCACTACGCCGGCTATCCAGCCGCGCTCACGGTGCTGGAGGAGATCTGCGAGCGCCACGGCCTTCACCTGATCGAGGACGCGGCGCACAGCCCGAGCGCACTCGAGTCGCCCGGCGGCCGCAGGCTCGGCACGGTCGGCCTGGCCGGTGCTTTCAGCTTCTTCTCGAACAAGGTCCTGTCCTGCGGCGAGGGCGGCCTGCTCGCCACCGAGGACGACACCGTGGCCGAGCTGGCGCGCAGCCTGCGCTCGCACGCCCTCACCACCGGCACCTGGGATCGCCACAAGGGCCACGCTCTCGGCTACGACGTGGTCGGCACCGGCTTCAACTACAGGATGGACGAGCCCAGGGCTGCCTTGCTCGCTTCGCGACTCGGCCGGCTCGAGGACGAGATCGCCGCGCGACGGGCCCATACCCACGCCTATCGCGCCGAGCTTGCCGAGGTCGACGGCGTCGAGTGCCTCTACGAGGACTCCGACGTCGAGCTCAGCTCCTGCTACGTGATGCCGCTCGTCCTCGGCGATCGGGCCGACCAGGCGCCCCTGCGCGAAGCGCTGAAGGAGCGCTGGAACGTGCAGACGAGCGTCCTCTACCCGGCGATCCACGAGTTCACCGCCTACCGCGACGTCCGCAGCGGCCCGCTGCCACGGTCTGAGGAGTTCGCCCGCACCCAGGTTGCGGTGCCGCTCTTCCCGGGCCTGGAGGACGCCGACCGGGACCGGGTCGTCCGCGGCCTGCGCGAGGGCCTCGCCGAGCTTGCCGGAGCGCGCGGCGGATGAGCAGGCCGGTCGCATGCGTGCAGGGCCTCGGCTTCGTCGGGACGGCGATGGCGCTGGCGATCGCCAGCGCTCGCGACGCCGGTGGGCAGCCGGCATTCGATGTCGTCGGCGTGGAGCTGGATTCGGCCGACGGTCGTGCCAAGGTCGAGGGGATCAATCGCGGGGAGCTGCCGATCAGCTCCGCCGACCCCGAGATGGACGCCGCCCTGCAGCGCGCCCTCGAGGCCGGGAATCTGCGGGCGACGACCGACCCGGCTGCATACGAGCGGGCGGCGGTGACCGTCGTCGACGTCCAGTTCGACGTCGACTTCGGTAGCGGCGAGGAGCCGAGCATCGACTTCGGGACCCTGGAAGCGGCGCTGCGCTCGCTGGCGACGCGGATGCCCGCCGGCTCGCTGATCGTCGTCGAGACGACGGTGCCGCCGGGCACCTGCGAGAAGGTGATCGGGCCGTTGATCGACCGGGCTCTGGAGGAGCGTGGCCTGCCCGCGGACGCGATCATGCTCGCCCACTCCTACGAGCGGGTGATGCCGGGCCCCGAGTACCTCGACTCGATCGTCAACTTCTGGCGCGTCTACGCCGGCCGTACGCCCGCCGCCGCGGACGCCTGCGAGCGCTTCTTGGGGCAGGTCGTCAACACCGCCGAGTACCCGATGTCGAGGCTTGCCTCGACCACGGCCTCGGAGATCGGCAAGGTCCTGGAGAACAGCTACCGGGCGACGAACATCGCTTTCATCGAGGAGTGGGGGCGATTCGCCGAGGCGGTCGGGGTCGACCTGTTCGAGGTGATCGATGCGATCCGCGTGCGGCCGACCCACTCGAACATGAGGCAGCCGGGCTTCGGCGTCGGGGGCTACTGCCTGCCGAAGGACCCGCTGTTCCCGAGGCTCGGAGCCCGCGGGCTCTTCGGCCTCGCCGAGCTGGACTTCTCCTTCTCCGAAAGCGCGGTGCGGGTCAACCGGGCGATGCCCCTCGTCACCGTCGAGAAGCTCCATGAGCTCCTCGACGGACTGGAGGGGCGGCGAGTCCTGCTGCTGGGCGTCTCCTATCGCGAGGGCGTGGGGGACACCCGCTTCTCGCCCTCGAATACGTTCGTCGACGCCGTGGCCGAGCGGGGCGGCGAGGTCGTGCCGTACGATCCGATCGCCTTGGATGGTTCTGCCGGAGCGTCCCTCGAGTTGCCCGACCCAGCAGGGTTCGACGCGGTCGTCTTCGCCGTCGGGCACGCCGAGCTCGTCGGCATGAACGTGCCCGCTTGGCTCGGCGACAGCCGGCCCCTGATCCTCGACGCAAGCAGGGTCCTGACCGCCGACTCCCTGCGCGGCCTCGCCGCGCTCGGCTGCCGGGTCTGGGCGATCGGCCGCGGCGCGGTGGAGGCCTGACCTTGGCCAGAGCGCTGATCACCGGCGGCTGCGGGTTCATCGGCAGCCACCTGGGTTCGAGGCTGGAGGATGCCGGCTACGAGGTCGACCTCGTCGACAACCTTGCCCGCGGCGTCGTCGACGCCGACCTGCGGACGCTGCTCGAGCGCCCATCGGTTCGCCTGATCGAGTGCGACCTGCTCGATCCCGAAGCGCTCGCCGGACTCGATGACGGCTACGAGCTGATCTTCCACCTGGCGGCGATCGTCGGCGTCGCCAACGTGCTCGAGCGGCCCTACGAGGTGCTCGACCTCAACGTGGCGATGACGGCGCGGGCGCTGGAGCTCGCGGCCCGCCAGGAGCGCCTCGAGCGATTCGTCTTCGCCTCGACCAGCGAGGTCTACGCCGGCACCCTGGAGCAGTTCGAGCTGGAGATCCCGACCCCTGAGAACGCGCCGATCGCGCTCCCCGACCTGGCCCGCCCGCGCACCTCGTACATGCTGTCCAAGCTCTACGGCGAGGCACTCTGCATCCACTCCGGCGTGCCGGTCACCGTGATCCGCCCCCACAACGTCTACGGGCCGCGCATGGGGATGTCGCACGTGATCCCCGAGCTCCTCGAGCGGGCCCGCAAGGCGGCCGACGGCGATCGGCTCGAGGTCTACTCGGTCGATCACAAGCGCACCTTCTGCTACGTCGAGGACGCCGTCGAGATGATCTTCCTCGCCGCCCGCTCGCCGGAGACCGTGGGGAAGGCGCTGAACGTCGGCAAGGAAGGCCCCGAGGTCGCGATCGGCGAGCTCGCTGAGATGGTGATCGAGACCGTGGGTCGCGATCTCGCGGTCGATCCACAGCCTGCCACTCAAGGGTCTCCCTCGAGGAGGGCGCCGAAGATGTTGCAGATGAAAGCGTTTACGGGCTATGCTGCACAGGTGGAGGTCGCCGAGGGTTTGAGGCGCACCTATCGGTGGTATGAGGAGAATGTGTTTGGCGGGCTGGGATCCGGTGCCCGCTGAATAGCAAGGGAGCAGGGACGATGGACATCTGTCAAGCGGGGGAATAACGCCTCTAGGTCCATCGCAAACTGAGTGAAGTGGCTTGTGATGTTGAGGGCACATCTACAAAACACGCACGGTTTTCTTCTGCGGCTGGCGCTAGGCGCCGCCGCCCTCCTCACCCTGGCCCTCCTAGCCGCCCCCACGGCCTCCGCCCAGCGCGGCGTCCCGGTAGGCCTCTACAACGTCAACAACCAGGTGATGAACAGCTCCGGGTACGTCTATGCGATCCGGTTCGTGATCGA
>DATDAQ010000118.1:0-40240 GCA_036525295.1 Solirubrobacterales bacterium
ATTTCGGCCCGTCGGCGGGAGGTTGAGTGGGGCTGCGGCGCATGCGCCTAGGGTGAAGCGCGGCGACGCACTCGTGGTGCGTCGAGTTCGCCAAAGCTGCGGAGAAAACGTGACGTATCGCATACGCCGCAGGCCCACTCAATGCGAGAGGCCCGGCTGTTGCCGGGCCTCTCGCCAAAGTCACTCGCCTGTTGAGGCGAGGATACGCCTGGGCAGGCGTGACTACATCATGCCGCCCATGTCTGGCATGCCGCCCGGCATGCCGCCACCGGCACCGCCTTCCTCGGGCGGCTCGGCGATGATCGCCTCGGTGACGAGGATGTTCTTCGCGATCGAGGCTGCGTTCTGCAGCGCCGAGCGCGTCACCATCGTCGGGTCGATGACGCCGGCGGCAATCAGGTCGCCGTACTCGCCGTTGGCCGCGTTGAGGCCTTCGCCGGCCTTCAGGTCGCGGACCTTGTTGACGACGACTGAGCCCTCCAGACCGGAGTTCTCAGCGATCTGACGGACCGGCTCCTCGAGCGCGCGGTGCACGATGCGTGCGCCGGTCGCCTCGTCCGGATCCTCGAGCTTGTCGGCGTCGAGGTTGGACTGGGCGTTGAGCAGCGCCACTCCGCCACCCGGCACGACGCCCTCCTCGAGCGCGGCGCGGGTCGCCTGCAGCGCGTCCTCGACGCGGTGCTTCTTCTCCTTCATCTCGGTCTCGGTGGCAGCGCCGACCTTGACCACGGCGACACCGCCGGCCAGCTTGGCGAGGCGCTCCTGGAGCTTCTCACGGTCGAAGTCGGAATCGGTGTTCTCGACCTCATTTTTGATCTGCTTGATCCGGCCCTTGATGTCGTCACCTTCGCCGGCACCGTCGATCACCGTGGTCGTGTCCTTGGAGACGACGACACGGCGGGCTTTGCCGAGCTGGGAGAGCTGGGTGTTCTCGAGTTTGAGACCCATCTCCTCGGTGATCACCTCACCGCCGGTGAGAATCGCGATGTCCTCCAGCATCCGCTTGCGGCGGTCGCCGAAGCCCGGAGCCTTGACCGCGACACCGGTGAAGGTGCCGCGCAGCTTGTTGACGACGAGCGTCGCGAGGCACTCGCCCTCGACGTCCTCGGCGACGATCAGCAGCGGCTTGCCACCCTGCATCACCTGCTCGAGCACCGGCAGGATGTCCCGCACGGAGCCGATTTTCTGGTTGGCGATGAGGATGTAGGGGTCCTCCAGCACCGCCTCCATGCGGTCCTGATCGGTGACCATGTACGGGGAGATGTAGCCCTTGTCGAACTGCATCCCCTCGGTGAACTCCAGCTCCATGCCGAAGGTCTGGCCCTCCTCGACGTTGACCACGCCGTCCTTGCCGACCTTCTCGATCGCGTCGGCGATCACGTTGCCGATGTCGTCGTCGGCGGCGGAGATGGCGGCGACGCGGGCAATCTGCTCCTTGCCGGCGACCTCCTTGGACTGCTTCTCGCGCAGGTTCTCGACGACGTCTTCGACGGCCTTCTCGATCCCGCGGCGCAGGGCCAGCGGGTTGGCACCGGCGGCGACGTTCTTGAGGCCCTGGCGAACGATGATCTGGGCCAGCAGCGTCGCCGTCGTGGTGCCGTCTCCGGCGACGTCGTTGGTCGCCGTGGCGACCTCGCGAACGAGCTGTGCGCCCTGGTTCTCGAAGACGTCCTCGACCTCGACCTCGCGGGCGATGGTGACGCCGTCGTTGGTGATCGTCGGCGCGCCGAACTTCTTGTCGAGCACGACGTAGCGACCTTTCGGGCCGAGGGTGACCTTGACCGCGTCGGCGACTGCGTCGACGCCGGCCTGCAGGGCCCCCCTTGCCTCCTCGCTGAACTTCAGCTCCTTATGAGCCATCTGATTTCAGTCCTCCTTGGTTCTAAGTCCGTGGTTGGCGACGAGCTAGCCGAGCTTGGCGAGGATGTCCGACTCTCGCAAAACGAGCAGCTCCTCGTCCTCGACGGTGACGTCGGTGCCGCCGTACTTGGAGTAGAGGACCTCGTCGCCCTCGCTCACGTCGAGCGGGCGGCGTGTTCCGTCCTCGTTGATAGCGCCATCGCCGACGGCGACGACCTTGCCCTTTTGGGGCTTCTCCTTGGCCGTATCGGGAAGGACGATTCCGCTCGCGGTCGTCTCCTCCTCCTCGATCGGCTTCACGATCAGCCGGTCCCCGAGGGGCTTCAGCTTCATCCGTATACCTCCATCGTTGGTCAGGGTGGGTCAGAAGTTCAGGATTGGCACTCCCCAGGTGAGAGTGCCAGAGGCCTGAAAGATAGCGAACGGGCAATTCAGCGGCCGGCGGGCCGAAATCGTTGCCTGGGAGGCGGATTTCGTCCCGTCGGCGGGAGTCAGCCGCTGGCGAGCAGGCGGCAGCCCAGGAGCTCGGCGATGCCCTCTCCACCGCGGGCCATCACCCAGTCGTGGTTCCACTCGAATACCGGGCGGGCCACCGGAGCGACCAGGTTCATCCAGGCCTTCGTCGTCGCAACGTCCCACTGGTAGAGCACCGCGGTGACTCCCCCGCGCTCGAAGAGGCGCCAGCGGCCGGTGCCGGTCAGCTCCCCCACCGCGTCGCCCTCCATCAGGTGGGGACGCTCGACCCGGGTCGTCGTCACCTCGAACCCGACCCGGTAGGGCAGCAGGCTCTTCCAGACCATGCGCGCCACGGTGCCGACACCGTTGTCGCCATTGCCTGACCTCAGCTCCTCGGCCTCCTCCACCCCGCGCCACCACTGCGGCCAGCGGGCCTGGTCGTAGATCGCGTCGAATACCGGCTCGCGCGGGGAATCCAGCAGCCAGGTCGTGAGGAAGGAGTACTGCGCCATCCGCGCGGCTAGACCATCTAGTTGTGGCGCGGGGTCTCGCCGTTGCCGTAGTGCGCGCCAGGCGGCTCGACTATCTGCGAGAAGCGGATCACGGTGACGACTTCCTCCGGCGAGACAGGGCGAGCATAGATCTGTTCGAGGAACTTGATCTCCTCCTCGAGCCGGCGGAACTCGGGGTTGTCGTGCTCGATGTCCCGTGGAGAGAGCTCGGAGATCCGCTTCACCTCGATGTCGTCGATCACCGCGGTGAAGATCTTCTCGCGCGGGCTGTGCCGGAACCCAACCGTAATCCAGACGACCTGGCCGCGCTCGTACTTGTTGCTCTTGTCGCCGAGACGGATCGTCGCGGACTTGCGACCGCGCTTGAGCTGGTCGACGAAGACCGGCGAGTAGAAGTTGAGTACGTAGATCCCGCCCCGCATCGCGGCCGAGCGTATCTGACCCTGGACGGGTATTGGGGAGTGACCTCAGGAAACGACCGCTGCTGTCGATTAAAGACAGGGAATGCTACGTCTGACACCACCACACTCTGGGCGCATCCTCGGGGTTCTCCTGGTCGCGGCGACGAGCGTGCTCCTCCTCGCCGCCGGTAGCGCTGCCGCGGCCACCTGCGGCGGCAGGCACGCGACGATCGTCGGCACCCCGGGCAACGACGTCATCGTCGGCAAGAAGGCGAGCGACGTGATCTACGGCGGCGGCGGCAACGACCGCATCAGCGGCGGCCCCAACGGCAACGACAAGATCTGCGGAGGCTCGGGTGACGACTCCCTCCAGGGCGGCCGGGGTTTCGACGCGCTCTATGGCGGCGAGGGCAACGACCGCCTGCGTGGCGACAGCGGCTCCGACCACCTCGAGGGCGAAGGTGGCAACGACGACCTGGCCGGCGCAGAGGGCAAGGACAGTCTCGTCGGCGGCGCCGGTGACGACCTGCTGCTAGGCGCCAAAGGACCCGACGTCCTCAAAGGAGCCGCCGGCAACGACTACATCGACGGCGAGAAGGGCAGCGACTCGATAAAAGGCGATGGCGGTAACGACTCCCTGCACGGCGACAAGGGCAACGACGCGATCGACGGCGGCGCCGGCAGCGATCAGATCGAAGGCGGTCCCGGCGACGAGACCGACCTCGACGGCGGGCCCGACAGCGACTTCGTCTTTGGCGGCGCCGGCAGCGATCACGCGAGCGGCGGCGAGGGCGACGGCGACGTGGTCCGCGGCGACAGCGGCGAAGACACGCTCGACGGCGGTGGTGGCGCCCGCGACATCGTCTCTTACGCCAGCGCCACACGGAGCGGCGTCGTCGTTGACCTCGGCAGCGGCCGCTCCAAAGGCGACGGTCACGACAGCCTGCAGGGCTTCGAGGACGTCGTCGGCTCGCCGCAGGGCGATGACATCGACGGCAACGGCGAGGTCAATCGCCTCGACGGCGGCGTCGGCGACGACGACCTGGCCGGCGCCGGCGGCCCCGACGAAGCCTTCGGCGGCGCCGGCAGCGACGACTGCGACGGCTTCGCCGCCGAGCACTCCTGCGGGACAGAAGACAACCCGCCGGGCAGCGGCGCATTCGTGATCCTCAACGAGGGTCTCGACGGCAGCAGCCTGATCGTGCAGGGCGACGGCGCCGGCGACGACATCCACGTCTCCTTCAGCGGCGGCTGGACCGTCTCCGATTCCGGCGGCGCCTACGCCGGCGACGGCTGCTCGCTGACCGGCGGCAACACCGTGGTCAGCTGCCCGGCTGCCGTCGCCACGGGCCTCGTCGTGATCACCGGCGGGTCCGGCAACGACTCGATCGCGCTCGACGAGAGCGTCCCCGCTGCGGTCAAGGTGCGCGTCAACGGCAACGCGGGCGACGACACGTTGAGTGGCGGACCCGGCGACGATGTGCTCGAGGCCGGCGAGAACTACAACAACCCCGACAACGGCAACGACACGCTCGTCGGCAACGTCGGCAGCGACGTGCTCTACGCGGACCCCGGCGCCGACCAGCTCGCCGGCGGACCGGGCAACGACCTGCTGGTCTCCTCCGTTGCGGTCTGCCAGGGCCACGACTACAGCGGCGGGCCCGGCGACGACACCGTCTCCTACGGCCGCTCGGACGCTTCGCTGAAGGTCGCGCTCGGCGGCACGGGCGGCCCCGCCGGATGCGGAACACCCGACCGCGTCGGCGGCGACAACGAGAGCCTCGAGGGCTCCGACGGGCCCGATGTGCTGATCGGCGACAACGGCGCCAACAGCTTCATGGGCCACCTCGGCGCCGACACCTTCATCGGCAAGGGCGGCAATGACTTCGTCGACGCGATCGACGGCAGGCGCGACAAGTCGCTCCAGTGCGGCGGCGGCGCCGACGACGTGATCAAGGATCGCGCCGACCCCCGCCCGCAAAGCTGCTGAGCCCGTCCAGAAGCGCACGCTCGCCGGCGCAGGCAGGGGACGATTCGGCGGGTGACGCCTAGAAGATGTAGTTGCTCAGCTTCTCCGGCGCGAGCACGGTGACGCGCCCGCGCCCGGGACGGACGATCCCGGCCCGCTCGAGATCGGCGAGGAAGCGGCTGACGCTCTCGCGGGAGGTACCAGCGAGCTGGGCCAGGTCGGCCTGGTTCATCCGGATCGTCACCTCGCCGCCCTCCCCAGAGCGCGGCGGCTCCTCGGCGACCAGCTGGGAGAGAACCCCCGCGACACGGCTGGGGACCGTCTGGAACGACTGGCGGGAGATCCGCTCGTTCGCCGTGCGCAACCGGCGCACGAGGGCGGCGATCAGCTTCACGGTGATGTCGGGGTGGCGGGCGAGCAGCGCGCGCACCTCGCCCGCGGGAAGGGCGAGCAGCTCGCCGTCGGCAAGGGCCTCGACGCTGGCCGAGCGCACCTCGCCGTCGAGCATCGCCAGCTCGCCGAAGATGTCGCCGGTGCCGAGGGTCGCCAGCGTGATCGCCCGCCCGTCGGAGTGCTCGCGGGTGACGCGGAAGCTGCCGTCGCGGACGATGTAGCAGGCGTCGGAGTGGTCGCCCTCGTGGAAGACCCGCGTGCCAGCCGGGAACGAACGAGCGACGGCGACGCGGGAGAAGCGCTCCAGCTCGCCCTCCTCTAGATCGGCGAAGAGCGGCACGCTGCGCAGCAGCTCGACCGGCCCCAGCCCCTGCTCGCGATCCGCCATCGCTTGGATTATCCCAGCGAACCGAGCTTCTTCGATTAAGAGGGGAGAGATTCGCGAGCCCGAGCCTTAAAGACGGAGTATGGAACCCGCCCCCATGAGTGTATACAGATCTGTAGACTCGATCCATGGCTGCAACCGAGACGATGATGATCCGCGTGCGCCGCAGCACGCAGGAGCGCCTCGCTCACCAGGCCGAGCTCGAGGGAAAGAGCTTGACCGAGATGTTTGACGCAGCCGTGGACCTGTTGGAGGAGCAGAGCCTGCTGACCTCGATGGACGAGTCCTATCGCAAGCATGGGGACGAGATCCACGCGGAGATGAAAGCTTGGCTCGAGATGCCCCTCGACGGTCCCACCAATGAACGCTGACGCTTTCAAGGTCAAACGAGGAGAGGTCTATCTCGCCGACCCAGATCCGGTGATGGGCCACGAGCAAGGGGGCCGGCGGCCCCATCTGGTGATTTCGGTCAATGCGATGAATCGCTCGGTGATGGGGCTGCTGATTGGTGTTCCCCTTACGACCACGGACTGGGGCAGCAAGCTGCACGTCAGGCTGGAACCTCCCGAAGGGGGTTTGAGCCGAGTCAGTTTCGCCATGCCGGAGATGGCGCGCTCCGTATCGAACACTCGACTCCTGTCAAAGCTGGGCTTCGCTTCCGCGGACACGGTCGAAACGGTCGCAAAGCACGTCGGCATCCTGATCGGGCTCGGCCGCGCCCGCTGAGCAGGGAGCGGCTCTCAGCGGGCCGCCAGCGTCAGCTTGCGGGGGCCGCCGCGGCTGAAGCCGGCGTCGAGCAGGGCGTCCTCGTGGCCGGAGCCGATCACGGGCTCGCCGTCGAGCTTCTCGACGGCGAGCTTGGGCAGGCGGCCCGCCGCAACGGCGTCGGCCAGGGCGCCGATCGCCGCCGCGAGCTCGTCGGCATCGAGCTCGACCAGGCGGACCACACCTTTTCCGCTGCGCTCCACGTAGAGGACGGGAGCGCCGTCGCGGAGCAGGACGTGGGCACCGGGAGAGCGGGCGGGGCGGCGGCCGCTGGGCGCTTTCGGCCAGGGCAGAGAGGCACCGTAGGGGTTGGCCGGGTCGGTGGCGGCGAGGAGGAGGAAGGACCCGTCGTCTTCAGGCAGCGATCGCAACCGCTCGACCGCACCGGGCAGGGCGAACTGGGCGCCGCCGAGGCCCTCGACGAAGTAGCCGCGGCGGGCGGTGCCGAGCAGCTCCAGGTTGCCGAGCTCGGCGTAGACGCTGGCGAAGCCACCGGGGACGCCCTCGGCGAGAACGGTCTCGCGGGTGACGATGCCATAGCGCTCCAACATCAGCTCGGCCTGCGCCCGCAACCGCGGCCCGGCCGCCGGGCCGTCCTCGAACAGCGGCGCGGTCAGCGACCAGCGGCCCTGCACGGCGGCCCCTCGTGCCCTGCTGCGGGCGAAGCGCCGGCCGCCCCGCTCGGCTGGCGGGGCCGTGCGCAGGCGCGGCGCCCGCAGCGGCGCGAAGGCGTCGTTGGTCACCTCGCCGGACCAGGCAAGATCCCAGAGCGCTCCGTGCAGCTCCTCGAGCGGGTGTTCGAGGCCGGCGAGCAGGTCAAGCCAGAAGTCCGGGCCGGCGGCGAGGCGCTCGCGGATCGCGTCGTGGACCTCGCCCTCGGGCCGTTCCAGCTTGGCGTTGGCTGGCGGGGGCCCTGCAAGGCGGACGTCGTCGCGGAAGTAGAGGGCGACACGGCCGTCGCTGCGCCCCCGGGCGCCCGCCCCGATCCAGACCAGCTCGCCGCTGGTGCAGAGTTCGTCGAGCCAGACCGGCGAGTAGGCGCCGAGCCGCCGCGGCAGCACGTCCCCCTCCCAGACCTTGGGCGTCAGCGCCACTCCCTGCAGCGGCACCAGCGCCTCGCGCAGGCGGTCGGGGCCCGCGCCGGCGGCACGGTGGGCGTCGACGTTCTGCCAGCTCGGCAGGAAGCGGGCAAAGCGGTCGCGCGCCGCTGGTTCGACCTCGCGGCGCAGGTGGGCGAGGCTGGCGCGGCGGACACGGCGCAGGACGTCGGAGTCGCACCACTCGCGCTCGCTGCCCCCCGGCAGCAGCTCGCCGCGGACCAGGGTGCCGGCCCGCTCGAGTTCGCGCAGCGCCGGAGTCGGGTCGACCCCGTAGCGGGCAGTCAGCTGGGCGGTCGGGAAGGGACCGTGCGTGCGTGCGTAGCGGCGCACCAGGGCGATGAGCGGGTCGGAGTGATCGGCGAGGAAGCTGTCGGGCAGCCCGGCCGGCGGCGGTACCCCCAGCGCGTCGCGGTACATGCCGGCGTGCTCGGCGGCGATGTAGCGCTCCTCTCCGTTGACCCGCACGAGGGCGGCGCGGCGCTCGGCGACGAGCTTCTCCAGCATCGAGACGGCCGAGTAGCCCTCCGCGACGCGCTCGGCGCACTCCTCGGCGGTCAGGTCGCCGAGATTTCTCAACACCTGCTGCAGGGCGTCGCGGTCGCCGGCTCGGCCCATCTCGGTGCGGTGCTGGAGCTGGGCCTCGACCTCGACCAGCGCCTCGGGGTCGATCAGCTCGCGCAGCTCCTCCTGGCCGAGCAGCTCGCGCAGCAGGTCGCGGTCGAGCGCCAGCGCCGCGGCGCGGCGCTCGGCGTTCGGCGTGTCCCCCTCGTACATGTAGGTGGCGACGTAGTCGAAGAGCAGCGAGGAGGCGAAGGGCGAGGCGGTCGGGGTCTCGACCTCGACCAGGCTGAGCTTGCGCGAGTGCAGGTCCGTCAGCAGCTGGGTCAGCGCGGGCAGGTCGAAGACGTCGCGCAGGCACTCGCGGTAGGTCTCCAGCACGACCGGGAAGCGAGGGAAGTCCCGCGCCACCTCGAGCAGGCTCTGTGACTTGAGGCGCTGCTGCCACAGCGGCGTGCGCTTGCCCGGGTAGGCACGGGGAAGGAGTAGCGAACGGGCGGCGTTCTCGCGGAAGTGCGAGCCGAACAGGGCCGAGCCCGAGAGCTCGCCGACGACGAGGTCCTCGAGCTCGTCGGGCTCGACCAGGACCAGGTCGGCCGGGGGCGGCTCGTCGGCGTCGGGGAGGTGGACGACGATCCCGTCGTCGGACCAGATCGCGTCGGCCTCGAGGTCGCGCTCGGCGCGGATCTTGGCCGCCAGGGCCAGGCCCCAGGCGGCGTGAACGCGGCCGCCGTAGGGCGAGAGCACGCAGAGACGCCAGTCGCCGATCTCGTCGCGGAAGCGCTCGACCACGATCGTCTCGTCGGAGGGGACGACACGCGTCGCCGCTTGCTGCTCGCGCAGGTAGGCGACGAGATTCTCGGCGGCGCGGCGGTCGAGGTCGTATTCCTTGGCCAGCTCCTTGGGCTCACGGCCGACCGCCTCGCGGGCGAAGGCGCCGATCGCCCGGCCGAGCTCGGCCGGGCGGCCGATGCCGTCGCCCTTCCAGAACGGGACGGCGCCCGGGACCCCGGGCGCCGGGGTGACGATGACGCGGTCGCGGGTGATCTCCTCGATCCGCCAGGTGGTCGCGCCGAGCAGGAAGGTCTGGCCGGGGCGTGCCTCGTAGACCATCTCCTCGTCGAGCTCGCCGACGCGGCGGCCGTCGGGCAGGTGGACCCCGTAGAGGCCGCGGTCGGGGATCGTGCCGGCGTTGGTGACGACCAGCTGCCGGGCGCCTTTGCGGCCGTGCATGGTGCCGGCGGTGCGGTCCCAGACGATCCGCGGGCGCAGCTCGGCGAAGCGGTCGGAGGGGTAACGCCCGTCGAGCATGTCGAGCACGTTCTCGAGCTGTTCGCGGGAGAGCTCGTGAAAAGGCTCGCTCGCGGTGACGAGCCGCTCGACCTCGTCGATCTCCCACTCGTCCAGCGCCGCCATCGCGACCAGCTGCTGGGCCAGCACGTCGAGCGGGTTCTGCGGGATCACCGTCTCCTCGATCGCCCCTTCGCGCATCCGCTTGGCGACCACCGCGCACTCGAGTAGGTCGGCGCGGAACTTGGGGAAGATGCGGCCGCGCGAGACGTCGCCCACGGAGTGGCCGGCGCGGCCGACCCGCTGCAGGCCGCGGCTGACCGACTTCGGCGACTCGACCTGAATGACCAGATCCACGGCCCCCATGTCGATTCCAAGCTCAAGGGACGACGTCGCAACGAGACACGGCAGCTGTCCGGACTTCAACAGCTCCTCCACAACAGTCCGCTCCTCATGCGACAACGACCCATGGTGGGCTCGAGCTATCTCAAGCGGGTCTGGGCCGGCGGGTCCTGTCGTCGCAGGGGACCCACCGCCCCCTCCGGTCGCTAAAGCGTCGTCCTTGGGAGCAGATGGGTCCGGTCCGTCGGGCTCGCTATCGCGAGGAGTTCCCGCCGGACCGGACCCATCTGCTCCGGCGTGCTCGGTAGCTGGGAGCTCCTGCTCAGGTTGATCGGCGTGAAGCTCGTTCAGGCGCTTGGCGAGGCGCTCGGCTGCGCGGCGGTTGTTGACGAAGATGATGGTTGAGGTGTGTTCGCGGACGAGCTTGAGGAGCTCGGGGTAGATCGCGGGCCAGATCGAGCGGACGTGGACTAGGGGCTCGCCCTCAGGTGGGTTGCCGTCAGAGCTTGGGTAAGCGGCAGCTCCCGGTTCCGCCATGTCCTCCACCGGCACGACGATCTCTAGGTCGAGCTGCTTGGCGACGCCAGCGTCGACGATCTTGCACTCGCGCTTCGGCCCCACGAGGAACCGAGCTATCCGCTCGAGCGGGCGCTGCGTCGCGGAGAGCCCAATCCGCTGGAGCCCAACCGCATCTCCCGCGGGTGGCGCTGTAGGGGGGACCGCCCCTGAGGACGCTTTAGCGACCGGAAGGGGCGGTGGGTCCCCTGCAGCGACAGGACCCGCGGGCCGCTGCGCATGGCTTTTCACCAGATGCTCCAACCGCTCCAGGCTCAGCGCCAGGTGCGAACCCCGCTTGCTTTGAGCCACCGCGTGAATCTCGTCGACGATCACCGCCTCGGTGGTCGCGAGGATCTCGCGGACGCCGGAGGAGAGCATCAGGTAGAGCGACTCGGGGGTGGTGATGAGGATGTCGGGCGGCGTTTTGCGCATCGCCCGGCGTTCGGCCTGAGAGGTGTCGCCGGTGCGCAGGCCGACGGAGATGTCGGCGCCGATCCCACGCAGCGGCGCCCGCAGGTTGCGCTCGATGTCGTAGGAGAGCGCCTTCAGCGGCGAGACGTAGACAAGGCGGACGCCCTGCCCGCGCTCGGGCGTGCGCGAGAGGCGGTCGATCCCCCAAAGGAAGCTGGCCAGGGTCTTGCCGGAGCCCGTCGGGGCGCAGATCAGCGCGTTGGCGCCTCCGGAGATGGCCTCCCAGCCGCCCGCCTGAGCGGGCGTCGGCCCCTCGAAGGAGGCCTCGAACCAGCGCCTGACGGGGGCGCTGAACGGCGCCAGCGGATCGGATCCCGCGCCTGCTTTCGCATCGGTGGTCAACCCACCGATCTTAGGGCCTGTCTCAAATCCCGCGACTCAGCCGGGATTGCCGCCGGCGAACTTCACGTAGGCGAACCAGGCGGGCTTGGGGACGAACCCATCGCCGAAGAGCCCGGTCCCGTCGCAGAAGTTGCAGATCCCGGCCTGATCGTCGACCGAGAACCAGAAGATCTGCTTCAGGCGCCACTTCGCCTGCTTGCCCTTGAACAGCCTGAATGCGCCATTCAGCTGCTTGACCTGGCCCTGCCGGCCTTTGGCGAAGGCGTTGTGCTTGGGGTCGGGCGGCTGAGAGCTCCAGCCGATCTCGGTGATCCAGAGACCCTTGCCGGCGTCGTTGTTCTCTTTCAGAACCGCGCGGAAGGCTTCGACGTCCGGGGTCAGTTCCTGGTAAGCGCCGGTGTACGGGTGTAGGGCGACCCCGTCGAACTTGCTCTTGATCCCCGGCGTGGTGCGGTAGAGCTGTTCGAGGAAGTCGGTGGCGAAATAGGCCTGGGGCGGCTTGCCCTTGAACTGCGCCTCCCTGGGCTGGGCGAACATTCCGCCGAGGACGATCTTGGCCCCCGGATCGACGCTCTTGATCGCCGCGTGGGACAGCTTGACCAGCTTGCCGTACTCGGCGGGATTGGGCCTGACGACGAAGTACTTGAAGTTCTCCTCGTTCCAGATCTGCCAGGTGCGGATCGGGCGCTTCGGCAGGGCCGGGTTCTCAACCCAGAAGCTGCCGTTGGGACCGTAGCGGGCAACCACGAGCTTGAGGAAGCCGGTCCAGGAGCTGCGCTGGAAGCCGCTCCTCACGGGCAGCGTCTTCGGGGCTCGCACGGTGCCGTGGGAACCCGGCACGACGGCCAGCGGCACGACCCAGGAAGGAGAGTTGTAGACGAACGGGAGCACTTCGAGCCCAGCCTGCGCCGCACCCGCCACCAGGGGGTCGACGCTGGAGAAGTCGGCGGCCCCTCCCCGTTCCTTCTGAACCGCGCTCCACCCGACAGGGATCCGCACGCTGTCGACCCCCCCGGCGCGCAGTCGCTGGAACTCTTCGAAGGTCGGCACGCCTTGGGGCGAGACGCCCCAGAAGTTGCCTGGGACGGCGCTGGCGACGGGCGACGTCGAGCCGAGGGCCACGAGGGAGACCATCAAAGCGGCAAGCAAGGTACGCGTCAGCCCGAAGGGG
The DNA here is from genome assembly GCA_036525295.1 of Solirubrobacterales bacterium. Taxonomy (GTDB): domain Bacteria; phylum Actinomycetota; class Thermoleophilia; order Solirubrobacterales; family 70-9; genus VRUE01. Next base: position 12,574 of record DATDAQ010000118.1, read on the forward strand.
CGCTTCCGGTCGACCGACACGTCAGCTTGCCTTGGGCGCCGCGGGTGTGGTCGAGCCGCCCTGCTGGCGTCGCTGCCTGACCATCACGACGGCGATGGAGATCGCCGCCAGGAGAGCGATCCCGATCAAGATCGGGACCAGGGGCGAGGAACTGCCGTCGTCGCTTGACTGCGAGGCGGAGACGTCCCCGGCCTGGGCCTGACCGCTCGGCTGCACCGAGGCCTTGTCCGCACCGCTGGAGCCGGTGCCTGGGCTACCCTGCCCGGTGTCCCCGTCCTTGGTCGTCACCGCCCCTTCAGCCTTCGGAGATGAGCCTTCCTGTGAAGACCCCCCACCGGGATTCGAATCCGATCCCGAGCCTGCCGTCGGCGATCCGCCGTCGCCCGAGGCCTTTGCCGTCGGCGGGCGATCCTTGTGATGGACGGGAGGGTTATTCCCTTCGGCCGTAGGAATGGCGTCCTGGTACTGGACGCCGGCGCTCGATTCGGCCTGAGCGAGAACCGGAAAGCAAGCCAATGCCAGCAGAGCCAACACTGACATCAGCGCGAAGAGGCGGCCCAGACGTGGGGCCGGACGGTGGCGCTTCCCGACGATCATCGGGCGCAAGGTTAGACCAAACAGCGGCGCTGCTTGCGCCGGTCGCCCTGATCGCCGGCCTGGCCCTTGCCGGCGGCGGCTTCGACGTGACCGGTCGTCACATAGCTGGGCTGGCGGTGTGGCTGGTCGTGGTAGCCCTGCTCGTATTCGGGGCGGCGACTGGGGCGAAGCTGGAGCGGCCGTTCTACTGGGCTGGGGGGCTGATCCTCGGGCTGTCGCTTCTGTCTGCAATTTCATCCCTCTGGTCGGGGTCGGTCGAGCTGAGCGTGATCGAGGCTGACCGCGTCCTGGTCTACCTCGCGTTCTTCCTTGCCGCGTTTCTGATCGCCCAAACCGACGAACGGCGCCAACGTTTCGCTGAAGGCCTGACGATTGCCGCGGCGCTGGTCGTGCTGCTCGGCCTCGGCAGCCGCCTGCTGCCGCACGTGCTCGAAGTCGCGGACTCGCTGGGCAGCGGCCCGCGGCTGCGCTACCCGCTTGGATACTGGAACGCTAACGGGGCGATGGCCGGCATCGCCGTGGCGATGCTGCTGTGGACGAGTCGCAACTCGGCCTGGAGGGCCCTGCGCTGGCTCTCGGTGGCGGCGATCCCCGCCGTGCTGCTCACCCTCTACTTCACCTACTCGCGGGGGGGCCTGCTGGCTCTTCTCGTCGCGACGGGATGCCTGATCGCTCTCTCCCGGGACCGGCTCTGGCTGCTGGGCACGCTCGCGATCGGGATGCTGGGAGCGCTGCCGGCCGTCCTCGCCGTGCAGGCGCGACACAGTCTCGCCGACAACGTCGCCAGCCAGGCAGCCGTCGACCAGGGGGTAACCGTGCTGGCGATCCTGCTCGCCGGGACCGCCCTCTCGCTGCTTCTCTTCGCCGCCGTACGCCGCATTGAGGGCCGCGACGGGGAGCTGACGGGGCGGGCGCTGGCCGCGTCCCGCAACCCGGTGGTGCTCAAACGGGTCGCGCTCGGCCTCGGGGTGGCCGCGATCGTTGCCGTCGTCGCCGTCGGCGGCCGTGCGTGGGACCAGTTCTCCAGCTCCGACATCCAGTTCCCCGACGACCCCAAGCAGCACTTCTCCGATTTCTCCGGCGCCGGCCGCCACGACTTCTTCCGGGTCGCGCTCGACTCCGCCGGCGAAAAGCCGTTCCTCGGTCACGGGGCGGGCACCTACGAGTTCTCCTGGGAGCGCCACCGCTCGATCGAACTTCCGGTCCACGATGCCCACTCGCTCTATCTCGAGGCCTTCGCCGAGCTGGGCGCGGTCGGTGGCCTGCTCGTGCTGGGGCTCGTCGGGATCCTGCTCTGGTGCGCCTTCTCGGCCTGGCACGCCGCGCCCCACCCGCAACGCGAGCGCTACGCGGCGCTGACGGCGGCGATGCTCGCCTTCGCCGTCGGCGCTGCTTTCGACTGGTTCTGGGAGATCGCCGCCCTGGGCGCGGTCTTCTTCCTCGCCGCCGGCGTCGTCGTCGCCGCCCGCTGCACCCAGATCGCCGAAGACCCACGCCGCGAGGCCAGGGCAAGCGAGGGGCGCCGCTACGGCCTCGCCGTCGCCGGGCTGGCCGTGGCCTGGATCGCCGCGATCGCCCTGATCGGGCCGCTGCTGGTCGAGCGCGAGATCGAGGCCAGCCAGGCCGCCGCGGCTCGGGGAGACATCGGAGCGGCCGTTGACCACGCCGGCAACGCGCGCACGATCGAGCCCTGGGCCGCCTCGCCATACGTGCAGCTCGGCCTGCTGGCCGAGCGCCAGGGCGAATACCCGATCGCGATCGAACACCTCACCCACGCGATCGAGCGCGAGGACCGCAACTGGCAGTGGTTCTACCTCCGCTCGCGGGTCGAGCACGCGGCCGGCGACGATGAAGCCGCACAGGCCGACCTCGAGCGGGCCCGCGAGCTCAACCCGCGCTCGGAGTGCCTGCGCGGGGAATGGGCGTGCGGATGAGCGCCCGGGCACCGGAGGCGACGCGGCCCGAGCCGACCGAGATGGCGAGCCGGCTGGGCCTGACCGGCATCAGCGCCTCGCGCCGGCGCGGCGCCCTTCTGCGCCGCCTGCTCGCCACCGGCGACTGGCTCGCGATCGTCGCCGCGCTCTGCGTCGCGACGATGACGACCTCGACCACCGACGTCGGCACGCTGTTCTGGGCGGTGCTCTTCACCCCGGCCTGGATCCTGGTGCTGAAGCTGCACGGCCTCTACGACAACGACCACCGCCGGATCCGCCACAGCACCCTGGACGAGCTGCCCTCGCTCGTCTCGGCCAGCGCGCTTGGTGCGATCGCGATCGACGGGCTGCTGACGCTGAGCCCGGTCGGGCCGCTCTCGGCGGGCAGCGCCGTCCTGGTCGGGATCGGCGCCCTGGCCGGCTGCTTCGTCGTGAGGGCCGTGCTGCGCTTCGCCTGGCATCGCCTGGCCGGGGTCGCGACCGGGCTCGTGATCGGCCCCGCCGTCGCCGCCGACCTGATCGCGCGGCGGATCGCCACCCACCCCGAGGCCCGCCTGAGGCTGGTCGGCTACCTCTCCGCCCCGCGCGACAAGGACCGTCGCGCCTCGCTGCCCCGGCTGGGCTCGATCGAGGAGATCTCGCGGGTCGCTCGCGAACACGAAGTCGAGCGCGTGGTCGTGACCGAACAGGAGATGAGCGAGGCCGACGCGGAGCACCTGATCGAGGAGTGCAAGGTCGCCGGGCTAGGGCTCACATTCCTGCCCCAGCATTACGGCCTGCTGGGGCCGGGGATCGAGCTGAACCGCCTCGCCGAGCTTCCCGTTCTCGACTTCCGCTTCTCCGACCCACCCCGCTCGACCCTGGCGATGAAGCGCGGCCTCGACATCGCTGTCTCGGGGGTCATGCTGGCGGTGCTCTCGCCGTTGCTGGTGCTGACCGCGATCTTCATCGTGATCGACTCCGGCGCGCCGGTCTTCTTCCGCCAGGCTCGCGCGGGCAAGGACGGCGTGCCGTTCACGATGCTGAAGTTCCGCACGATGGTGGCCGACGCCGAGGAGCGGCTGGCCGAGTTCGTCGACCTGGAGAAGCTCGAGGAGCCGGCCTTCAAGATCCCCGACGACCCCCGCATCACCCGCGCCGGCCGGCTGCTGCGCCGGACCAGCCTCGACGAGCTGCCGCAGCTGATCAACGTCCTTCTGGGGCACATGTCGCTGGTCGGCCCGCGGCCCGAGGAGGAGGCGGTGGTCGCCCTCTACGACGAGCGCCAGCGCATCCGCCTCGCGGTGAAGCCCGGCCTGACCGGCCCGATGCAGGTCTACGGCCGCGGTGACCTCACCTTCGAGGAGCGGCTGGCGATGGAGCGCGACTACCTCGACAACCTCTCCGTGACCGGCGACCTGGCGATCCTGCTGCGCACGCCGCGGGCAATCGTCCGTGGCGACGGCGCCTACTAGAGAATCCGGCACGATGCCGAGCCAGCTCGACCTCGAGGTCATCGTCGTCAGCCACGGCGCCGAGGGGCTGCTGCGTCGCTGCCTGCGCTCGCTCGCCGAGCACCCGGCGAGCGGCTCGATGCGGGTCACCGTGGTCGACAGCGGCAGCCCCGACTCGACGCCGGACATGGTCGAGAAGGAGTTCCCCTCCGTGCGGCTCCTGCGCCGCGACAACATCGGCTTCTCCGCCGCCAACAACGTCGTCCTGCGCGAGGACGAGGCCGACGCGGTGCTGCTGCTCAACCCCGACACCGAGGTCTACGCCGGCACGCTCGACGCGGCGCTGGCACGGCTGCGCTCGGACGAGCGGATCGGCATGGTCGGCTGCAAGCTGGTGACCGAGTCGGGCAAGCTCGACCACGCCTGCAAGCGCTCCTTCCCAACCCCGCTCAGCGCCCTCGCCCACTTCACCGGGGTCGGGCGAGGCGACGGCGCGTCGGAATCGCTGAGCCAGTACCGCGCCACCCACCTCGGCGACGACGATGCGGGCGAGGTCGACGCGGTCAACGGGGCGTTCATGCTCTGCCGGACCGAGGCGGTGCGCGAGGTCGGCCTGCTCGACGAGGGCTACTGGCTCTACATGGAGGACCTCGACTGGTGCCGGCGCTTCTGGCAGGCGGGCTGGGAGGTCTTCTACGAGCCCGCCGGCGTCGCCCTCCACGTCAAGGGCGGCTCCAGCGGCAAACGGCGCGCGCCCAAGCAGGAGATCGCCTTCCATCGCGGCATGGGCCGCTTCTACCGCCGCTTCGACGCCCCCGAGCACAACCCGCTGGTGAACACGGCGGTCTACGCCGGCATCTGGGCGAAGCTGGCGATGAGCCTGGCGATCACCGCGGTGCGCGGGCGCTAGGAGGGACTGGCGAAACCCGCGTGGGCGGCTGGCGAGCGCCGGACCGAGCGGGACAAGGACGCAGGGAGGCCGAATAGCGCTATTTGGCCGACTGAGGACGCCGTACCGCGCAGTGTCCGCCGCCACCAGACGTGCGCGGGGGTTTCGCCAGTCCCTCCTAGACGGTCAATACGTCGATGCCCGCGGTCTTGGCGGCGGCCCTCGCGAGCCGGATGTCGAGCGTGATCAGCGAGGTCTCGAGCATCTCGGCGAGAGCCACGTAGAGGCCGTCGTAGAAGCTGAGGTTGTGGCGCAGCTGCCAGGCTCGGGCGAGCAGGTCGGTGTGGACGATGCGACGCAGTTGCATCGTCGCCAGATCGCCCAGCGCGGCAGCGGCATGATCGTCCTCCATTTCCCCAGCCGCCACCAAGCGACGAAGGGAATGGCCCACCTCGGCGTCGATCAAGTGGGGGGCCCAAAGGGAGCGGCGCGTGTCGTCGACCAAGAGCTGCTTCTCTACCCAGTCGAAGTCCTCCCTGCCGGTGAAAAGGGTAACGAGGACCGACGCGTCGATGACTGCCATGGTCGCCTTACTCCCCGCGGAGCTCACGCTGAATGGCGACGATCTTCTCGGTGGTGACGCCGGAGCCGCCTCGAGCGCGAGCGCGTGCGAAGACGTCCTCGATCGTCGCCTGCTTGGCCAGCTCTTCGAGGTCGCGCTTGATGTAGTCGGAGAGCGAGATGCCCTCCGCGGCGGCGCGGACCTTGAGCATCCTGTGGACCTCGTCGGGGACGTCTCGGATCTGGATCATCTTGGACATGTGGATCACATTAGGCCATGCGGCGGACATGTCTACTGCGGTGGCTTGGCTCATGGGAGGACCGTTGCAGGCCCCGGCGCACGCGTGGCGCGACGAGTGTGCCGCGTCCGTGCCGATTCCGGCACCAGAGGCGCTCGATCTCAGAAAGGCAGGGTCTCGGCGAGCTCGGCGAGCGTCGGCGCCGCGCTGTCACGCTCACTGACCAGGGGCTCGGCGACGGGCCACTCGACCGCCACCCCGGGGTCGTCCCAGGCGATGCCGGCCTCGGTCGCCGGGTCGTAGACGCTCGAGCAGAGGTAGGCGACGTCGGCGACGTCGCTGGTCACGACGAAGCCGTGGGCGAAGCCGACCGGGACGAAGAGCTGGCGGTGGAGCATGTCGTCGAGGACATGGCCCTCCCACTGGCCGTAGGTCGGGGAGTCGCGGCGCAGGTCGACGGCGACGTCGAAGATCTCGCCGCGCGCGCAGCGGATCAGCTTCGCCTGGCCGGGCTCGGTCTGGAAGTGCAGGCCGCGCAGCGTGCCCTTTCCCGAGCGCGACTGGTTGTGCTGGACGAACTCGGCGTTCACCCCGTGCTCGGCCAGGAGGTCGCGGCGGTAGGTCTCGAGGAAGAAGCCGCGATCGTCACCGTGGACCGCCGGCTCGAGCAGGACGGTCCCGCCGAGCGTCGTGGGCAGGCGCTTCAGCATCAACCCAGCGCCCGGCCGTACTGCTTCTCGTAGTACTCGCGGTACTCGCCGGAGCGGATCGGTCCCCACCACTCCTCGTTGTCGCGGTACCACCGCACGGTTCGCTCCAGGCCCTCGGCGAAGCGCACCTGCGCCTCCCAGCCGAGCTGCTCGCGAATCTTGTCGCTGCCCAGCGAGTAGCGGCGGTCGTGGCCTGGGCGGTCGGCGACGTACTCGATCAGCGACTCGTCGCCGCCTGTCAGCTCGATCACGCGCTTGACCACCTCGATGTTCTCGCACTCGTCGGGCCCGCCGACGTTGTAGGCCTCGCCGGGACGTCCCTTCTCCAGCACGGTGTGGATGCCGCGGCAGAAGTCCTCGACGTAGAGCCAGTTGCGGATCTGGCGACCGTCGCCGTAGACCGGCAGCGAGTCGCCGTGCAGCGCGTTCAGCACCATCAACGGGATCAGCTTCTCCGGGTACTGGCGCGGGCCGTAGTTGTTGGAGCCGCGGCAGATCACCGCCTCGAGGCCGTAGGTGTGGAAGTGGGCGGCGACGAGCAGGTCACCGGCGGCCTTGGTCGCCGAGTAGGGCGAGGAGGGGTCCAGCGGCGAGGCCTCGGTGAAGGAGCCCGACTCGATCGAGCCGTAGACCTCGTCGGTCGAGACCTGCAGGTAGCGGACGACACCGAGCTCGCGGGCGGCGTCGAGCAGGGTGCCGGTGCCGATCACGTGGGTGCGGGCGAAGGCGTCCTGGTCGTCGATCGAGCGGTCGACGTGGGACTCGGCGGCGAAGTTGACGACCGCGTCGCAGCCCTCCATCGCCTCGCGCACGACCTTGGGGTCCTCGATCGCGCCGACGACGAGCTCGGTGTCCTCTCGCAGGTTCTCCCGCCGCCCGGCATAGGTGAGCTTGTCGAGCACCCGCACCTCGTGCTCCTCGCCGACGAGGCGCACGTAGGTCGAGCCGATGAACCCGGCAGCGCCGGTGACGAGGAGCTTCACGCGGCGGAAGGGTAGCGGTCCTGAAACGACAAGACCCGCCGGAGCGGGTCGAGTCTGGCAAAGCGGGGAGCCACCCCGCAGACAGCTGATACCCGTGATCCAGGCTACCACGGCCGCCCAGACTCGACCGCCCCGGCGGTCTCTATGCGGAGGGCACCGGACTCGAACCGGATCCGGGGCTCGCCGGACATGATGGGTATCAGCCATCTGGAGACACCCGCCTCCTTTGCCCTCCTGCCAGCGACGCTAACAGCGAATTTCAGGCTAAATCGCCGCGTGTGTCTATTGACACACTTTGTTTGAAGTTCAGTGTGAAAATCCCACGCAAGGGTGAGTTAGGCAGCGGCCTCTTGCTCGGTCTTGCGCTGAGTCAGATAGGCGGCGAGGCCGTCGCGCCAGGCGGGCAGCTCGATCGCGTGCTCGCGCTGGCTGGTGAGCGCAGAGTAAGGCGGGCGCGGGGCGGGGCGCCCGAGCATCTCGGTCGTGCCCGAGAGCACGCGGCACTCGACCTTTGCCTGGTCGAAGATCTCGCGGGCGAAGTCGTACCAGGAGCAAGCGCCGGCGGCAGCCATGTGGTGGATGCCGAACTCGATGCCCTCGATGAGGCGGACGATGCCATAGGCGAGGTGCCAGGTGTAGGTGGGTGAGCCGACCTGGTCGCGGACCACGAGCACCTCGTTCTGCGTCGAGGCGAGCCGCAGCATCGTCTCGACGAAGTTGGAGCCGCCGATGCCGAAGAGCCAGGAGGAGCGGACCACGAAGTGGCGCTTGTTGGCCGCCGCGGTCGCCTCCTCGCCGGCCAGCTTGGTGCGGCCGTAGGCCGAGAGCGGCGCCGGCTGGTCGGTCTCGACGTAGGGGGAGCCCTTGGCACCGTCGAAGACGTAGTCGCTGGAGACGTAGAGGACAGAGGCGCCGGCGGCGGCTGCCGCGGCGGCGACGTGCCCGGCGCCCTTCCCGCTCACGGCCATCGCCGCCTCCTCGGCCTCCTCGGCCCCGTCGACGTCGGTCCAGGCGGCGCAGTTGATCGCCACGTCGGGCCGCTCCAGCTCGAACTTCGAGTCGACGGCGGCCCGGTCGGCGACGTCGAGCTCGGTGTGGCCGAACCCGACCACGTCGTGGCCGGCGTTGCCGGCGGCGAGGACGACGTCGCGACCGAGCATGCCACCGGCTCCAGTGACCAGGACCTTCATCGCCACCCGCCCATCAGATGATCTTGATCTCGGATTTGTCCCCGACCAGCATCCGCAACGTCTTCGGCATGCCGTCGCTGCGGGTGAGCTTGACTTCGCGGCCCAGCAGGCTGGCCTCCATGCGGGTGCCGAGATCCTCGACCACGGAGCCGGCGAGGACGATCGAGTGCTCGATTTCCGAGCGGCAGATGCGCACGTCCTCGCCGATCGAGGTGTAGGGGCCAACGTAGGCGTCCTCGATGCGGGCGCCGGAGCCGATCACGGCCGGCCCACGCACGACCGAGCCCTTCAGCACCGCCCCCTCCTCGACCACGACGCGCCCCTCGACCCGCGAGCCCTCGTCGACCTCACCGTCGATCCGGGTCTCGATCTCCTCCAGCACGAGCCGGTTGGCCTCGAGCATGTCGGCGAGCTGGCCGGTGTCCTTCCACCAGCCGCTGACGACCTCCGAGCGAACGGCCTTGCCCTGCTCGATCAGGCCCTGGATCGCCTCGGTGATCTCCAGCTCGCCGCGCCAGGAGGGCTCGAGGGCGCGAGCGGCGTCGAAGATCGGCGGCGCGAAGAGGTAGACGCCGACCAGTGCGAGGTTCGACGGCGGGTCCTTCGGCTTCTCGATCAGGCGCACGATCCGCTCCCCGTCGAGCTCCGCCACCCCATAGGACTGCGGGTCGTCGACCGGCGTGAGCAGGATCAGCGCATCGGGCTCCTCGGCGCGGAAGGTGGCGACGAGCCCGCGCAGGCCGTCGGCGAGCAGGTTGTCCCCCAGGTACATGACGAAGGGCGAGCCGGCGATGAACTCCTCCGCGGTGAGGACCGCATGGGCCAGGCCGGCGGGCTCGTCCTGGACGATGTAGGTGATCTTCGCCCCGAAGGCGGAGCCGTCGCCAGCCGCCTGGCGGATCTCCTCGCCGGTCTCCGGCGCGATGATGATGCCGATCTCGGTGACGCCGGCGTCGACCAGCGCCTCGATCCCGTAGAAGAGCACGGGCTTGTTGGCGACGGGCACCAGCTGCTTCGCTGAGGTGTGGGTTATCGGGCGCAGCCGCGTCCCGGCCCCGCCGGAGAGGATCAGGCCTTTCAGGTCTTGCACGTGGCGAGAAGGCTATCGTCGCGGCGACCATGACCCGGGACGCCCCCCCGACCAAGGTCGACGTCGCCATCGTCAACTGGAACACGGCCGAGGCGGCGCTGGCCGCCGCACGCGCCTACGCCGCCTCCGCGGGCGTCGAGGCGCGGGTGACGATCGTCGACAACGACTCGCGACCCGAGCAGCGGGAAGTGCTCAGCGACGGCTGCCCCCCGGGGGTGCGGCTCGTCCTCGGCGAGGACAACGCCGGCTACGGAACGGCGGCCAACCGCGTGCTGCGCAACGGCGACGGCGAGCTGGTCTGCGTCAGCAACGCCGACGTGCTGCCCGAGCCCGCGGCGCTGGCGGCGCTGGCGGCGCTGGCGCTCGCCGAGCCCGACACCGGCATGGTGGGACCGGTGTTCGGCGGCGACACGGACCGCTACCACGCGGCCCTGCCGGGAGCCGCGACGATGCTGGGCCGGATCTTCGTCGGGTCCTTCGGCGAGCGGCGCCAGCCGAGCCCCGCCGCGGGCACCGTGTCCGAGGTCGGCCAGCCATCGGGCGCCTGCTTCGTCGTCCGCCGCGACGCCTGGGAGGCGGCCGGGGGCTTCGACGAGGGCTTCTTCCTCTGGTATGAGGACGTCGACCTCGCCAAGCGGCTGCGCGACGGCGGCCGGCGCAACCTCGTCGCCGGCTCGGCCAGGGTCGGGCACGCCGGGGCCGAGGCTTTCGCCCAGATCGACGCGCAGCGCCTGCAGGCGATCAGGCTGCGCTCGGTCGAACGATACATCCGCCTCCACCACCGCTGGGCGATTCCAATCGCCGCGCCGCTACTTAGGCTCTCCAGGCGCCTTAGAGCGGGCGGCCACAGATGAACTCGATCACGGTTGTCATCCCGACCAAGGACCGGGCGCCGGTGCTGGCGAGGACGCTGGCCGCGCTGGAGGCCCAGCGGGTGGACGATGCGGGCATCGAGGTGATCGTCGTCGACAACGGCTCGAGCGACGACACGGTCGAGCGGGTGCGGCGGCTCGCCGGGGACACGGAGGTCCCGATCGTCCTGATCGAGCATCCCGACGGCGGGCCGGCGGCGGCGCGCAACACCGCCGCGGCGGCGGCGAGCGGGGACGTGCTGCTCTTCCTCGGCGACGACACCGAGCCCGACGGCCGGGGGCTGCTGCGCGCCCACCTCGACCTGCACGCCGCCCGGCCGCAGGACACCTACGGCGTGCTCGGCCGGATCGCCTGGAGCCCGCGCAGCCCGGTGACGCCGTTCATGCACTGGCTGGAGAACGGCGGTCCCCAGTTCCACTACTTCGAGCTCGAGCCGGGGGCGGTCGACGCGGCGAGTTACTTCTACAGCTCCCACGCGTCGCTCAAGCGGTCTCTCTTCGAGCGGGTCGGCGGCTTCGACGAGCGCTTCCCCGGTGCGGCGGTCGAGGACACCGAGCTGGGCGTCCGGCTCGCCGACGCGGGACTGGAGCTGGACTACCACCCCGACCTGCTCGTCCTGCACGACCACCCGACGACCCCAGAGCAGTCGCTGCGGCGCTCGGTCGCGGTCGGCCGCTCGGCGGCCCTCTACAACCGGCTGCGGCCCGACCGGCCGCATCCGGGCGTGCAGCCGCCGCGGGGGCTCACCTGGTCCGCGATCCGGCTTGCCGCGCCCCTGATCGGGGCCCTGGCCCGCCTTCCCCTTCCGGGCGGCGTGCGCGAGCGCGTCTGGCTGGCGATGACGCGCGCCGGCTACGCCCAGGGCTACCGATTGGGACCGGTCGAGGCGGCGCGATGACCCTGCGCCGCCTCAACGCGTCCCTCCTTTCGCCGCTGCTGGCATTCCCCCTGGCGTGGGCCTTCGGCGCGCTGCTCTCGCAGATGCACCTGCTCAATGCCCAGGGCAGCTGGCCGACCGAGATGATCGCGGTCGTCGTCGCCGTACCGCTCGCCTTCGTCGCCGGCGGCCTGATCGGGGAGGGGATCGCCGCCGCGGGCACACGGCTCCGCGCCGCCAGGGTCGAGACCCTGATCTCCGAGCGCACCTTCCGCCGGCTGCTGATGGCGATCGTCGCGATCGGCCTGCTCGAGGTCGCCCACCAGTTCGCCAAAGCGGGCACGATCCCGTTGCTCAGCGGCAGCATCGACGACGCGCGGTTCTCGCAGGGCGGCCCCACGGTGGTCATCACCGACCTGCTCACGGTCGCGGCGATCATCGCCCTGACCAAACCGCGCGACCTCTTCGCTCGCGAGGCCCGCTTCGAGCTGGCCATCGCGGCCATCGCGATCGGATCCTTCGGCCTGCAGGGCGGCCGCGGCAGCGTCGTCCTGCCGATCGTCGTCGCCATCCTCGCCCGCTGGCTCTACTGGGGGCGACCGAGCCCTTACGTGCTCACCGGCGGTGCCGTTCTCGCCGTGCTCGCGATCAGCGCCGGCTTCTTCCTGCGCGTCTACCAGCATCCGATGACGCCGTTCGAGGCCGAGCTTTTCGGCGAAATCCTGCCGCCGCTGCCGTTCTTCCTCAAGCCGCTGGTCCCCGTCTACCTGGCGATCACGACCAACTTCCTCGCGCTCAAGGGGGTAATCGGCCATTTCCCCACCGTGGCCCCGTACGGCCACGGCGTCTACGACGCGGTGGCACTCGACAACTTCATCTCCGGCACGAAGCACATCGGCGACATATCCGCCCTGACCACGCCGCCCTGGGTGACGAGCACCGTCGCCGGCCCCCTCTGGGCGGACGGCGGGTTCGCCTGGATCGTGCCCGGCATCGCCCTCACCGGCATCGCCGCGGGGGGTGCCTATGCCGCCGCGATCAGGACCTGCTCGTTCCGCTGGGCGATGGCCGCGGCCTACCTCTTCTTCCTCGCCATGTTCGGCCTCTACACGAACCTCTGGACGCAGCAGATCGACTGGCTGATCGTGGTGCCGCTGCTGATCGTCTTCGGAGCCATCGCCGAGAACCCAGGCGATCCACCCGGCCTCACCGGCCGGATATTGGGGAAGATCCGCGCGATGCAAGCGTCGCGGACAACGCCCGGGGCTCCGGCGAGGAGCGCACCCGGCTCCGGCACGGACGGTTACGGAGGGGGGCGGCCGCCGCGCAGCTACCGTGCCGCGGCGATCGCCGGAGTGGCGGCGATCGCGGTCCTGCTCGTCGCCGGCCTGGCGATCCAGGCCACGTTGCCCGACCCCTACCCGGTCTCCTCCGTGAAGCGGCTCCCCGCGAGCGTCGCAAGCGCCGAGGCGGTCATGACCGACGGCGATCACCCGGGCGAGAACTCCCTCCTGTGGTGGGTCGACGTCGACGGCGAGGAGGTCACCGTCCGCGCCATCGACCCCAGCCGCCTCGACGACGGGCTGGCGATCGAGGAGAGCTTCCGCCTGGCCGGCGCAGCCTCCGCGTCGTTCGACGTGGGCCGCTGGCCGCCGCTGCGCAGCACCGCGCTCTTCATCAGCCGGCAGCGCGGCAACAACACGGAAACCATCGTCCGCGACACCGAACGCAACGAGGTGCACGCGAGGTTGATCTCGACCGTGGCGCCGCCGCTGCCGGGCGCCTCCCGCGACCTCACGGTGGCGACCTGGGCCGGCCTGGAACGGCCGGACCTGATCATCGTCGACCGCGACGACGAGGACTCCCGGGTCCGCATCCGGGTGCTGTCCGGGATGAGCGGCTTCAAGCGCCAGCTGCTGGCGACGACGCTGCCATTCCGCGGCCTGGCGCCCTCGGAATGGTCGCTCGACGTCGGCTCGGTGGCGGCGGGGGAATCCGGCGGCGAACTGAAAAAACCGATCTACCGGGCCGACATCGCGCTCGTGCAGAAGGATCCCGACCGCGCGCACGCCAACCTCAAGGTCATGCTGGGCGAGGAAGGCTACGAAGGCTTCGCCTTCCAGCGCGACCTCGACACCCCGGGCACCGTCGCGCCCGACAGCGTCTTCATGCTCGGGACCGAGAAGGGGGCGACGAGCCTGTACCAGGTCCTGCCACGCACCCCCCGGGGGCCCCTCCTGAGGGTGTTCTCGATCGAACCGCCGACCGGACTCCTATAGCGAACTTCGAGGAACATCCAGAGCAGTTCGAGGCCGCTCAGCCTCCCGAACCGGCCCTGGGTGCGACGGCGGCCCGCGGAGTCGGGCTGCTCGTCGGCCGGACCCTCAGTCTGCAGCTGCTGACCGCCGGGGTCACCGTGGTCCTGGCGCGGATCCTCACCCCGGCCGACTACGGGCTCTTCGCGATCGCACTCGCGGTCCAGCTGGTCGGCCAGCGCGCCGCCGAGCTGGGGCTGCCGGCCGCCGTGGTGCGCATGGACGAGGCTCCCTCGGCACGGCTGCAGAGCGCCATCTGGGGATTCCTGCTGGTCAGCTCGGTCATGCTGGCCGCCCTCCTGCTGCTGGCCGCGTTCGCCCTGGCACCGGCGCTCGGCCTCGACGGCCACACCCTCGACGCGATCGCGGTGGCGGGATGCGCGATCCCGTTCTACGCGGCGCGGGCGATGCCGATGGCGCTGATGGAGAGGGAGCTGCGCTTCGGCCGCGTGGCGATCGTCGAGACCGCCGACACCCTCGCCTTCAACGGCTTCGCCCTCGCCGCCGCGCTGGCAGGCCTCGGTGCCTTCAGCCTTTCCGGCGCCGTGGCCGTGGGCGGTATCGCCGGCATGGCCACGGCCTGGAGCCTGCAGCGTTTCGCGCGCCGCCCCAGCCTCGAGCTGGAGCCGGTCAGGCCGCTGATCGGGTTCGGCGCCCAGGTGAGCGTCCTGCAGGGCATCTTCCTCTTCCGGGAGCTCGGCTTCGTCAGCCTGGTCGCCGCCTTCGGCGGCGTCGGAGCCGCGGGCTTCTACGCGATGGCGAAACGGCTCTTCTCCTTCCCGATCGCGCTCTCCTCGGCGGTGGCCAGGGTGTCCTTCCCCGCCCTCGCACGCGAGCCGCGGCTGCGCCACGAGCGCGCCGCCAAGGCGGCCGCCTACACCGCGATAGCGGCGGGGCTGCCGCTCGCGCTCGTCGCGGGCGCGATTCAGCCGCTGATCGGGGTCGTGCTGGGCGACGAGTGGAAGCCGACCGCCGACGTCGTCCTCTACGGCTCGCTGGGGATGATGCTGACCGCGAGCGCCGTCGCGACCTTGATCGGGCTCAGCCTCGCCGAAGGCAGGCCGCGCTGGCCGATGGTCGCGGCGGTCGCCGAAACCACCGTCGCCTTCGCCACCGTCGCCGCCCTGACCGGACCGCTCGGCGAGATCGGGGTCGGCCTGGCGCTCTCCGTCTCGGCCGTGGTCGCCGTGACCGCCCTGGCCATCGGCACCGACCCCGGCGTGCGCCGCTCCATGCTCGCCGTGGCCAAGGCGACCGCGATCGCGGCCGTCGCGGTGGTGGCCGGACAGGCGGTCGGCGCGGGCGAAGACGTCGCCGGGCTGGTGCTCTCCCTGGGGACCGTGGGCGTGGTCTGGTTCGCGCTCGAGCTCGTATTCTCCCGCTCCGACATGACCCGGATCCTCGGCATCGTCCGCCCCCTGCTGCGCCGGGCCGCTCCCATATGAGGATCTGCCTCTTCGACTGGAACGCAGGCGGGCACCACAACTTCTACGCCCGGGCATTCGCGGAGGCGCTGGCGCCACACGCCGACGTGGTAGTCGCCGGCTCCGACCCGCTGCTCTCGGGCATCGACTCCTCCGACGTGGAGCTGCACTCGCTGGGTGCGCAGCGCCCCCGGCCGGGGGCCGAGCCGGGCCTGGACAAGGCGAGCCTGGCAAAGCGCGAACTCGAGCTGCTGCGCGGCGCGGTCGCGGCGACCGGGCCGGACCACCTGGTCGTGCTGTTCGCCGACCCGGTCCTGCGCTGGCTGGCGAAGGAGCCGGAGCTGCCCTGCAGGGTCAGCATCTTCGTCATGTTCGCCACCGCGCACTTCCCCCGCGCTTACGGGCTGCCGCTGACTCCGCGGGAACGCGCGAGCGCTCTCTTCAAGGAGTGGAACATCCGCCGCTGGCGACGGCGACCCGATGCCCACGCGCTTTTCGGCCTGGACGAAGAGGCCGTGCGCGGATGGCGGGTCAGGTCCGGCGCGCCGGCCAGGTGGCTGCCGGAGCCCACGCTGGAGATCGTTCCCCTCCCCCGCCCGAGCGAGGAGCGGCGTGGCTGCTTCCTCTTCGGCTACGTCGACGAGCGCAAGGGCATCGGGCGCCTGGCTGACGCCCTCGAACGGGACTGCGAGGGCCTTGAGCTGACGATCTACGGAGAAGTGGCGCCGGAGTATCGCGAGCAGCTGGGCAGAGAGCTGGCGCGGCTGGAGAGCGCGGGGGTGAAGCTGACCACCGACCTTCGCCGCGTCCCCTACGAGCGGGCGATGGAGGAGATGGCGGGCTCGCGCTGCGCGCTGCTCTCGTTCGGGTGGCGCCCCTCGGGCTCGCGGGTGCTGCTCGAGGCAGCGGCCGCGCGCACCCCGGTCGTGATCGGCAACGACAACGCGGTGGGCAGGCTGGTGGAGCGCCACCGCCTCGGCCGCACCGCCGACCCGACCGACCCGGTGGCGCTGCGCGAGGCGATCCTCTCGGTCGCCGCGGACCCGGGGGCGACGGCCCGCTACGAGGAGGACCTGCGTCGCTACGCCGACGATCTGCATGGGGATCGCTTCGCCGCCGAGGTGCGCGAGGCCCTCGGCCTCGCATGAGGCCCACGGTCTACATCCCGACCCTGCGCGCAGGCGAGCGACTCGCCCGCACGCTGAAGGCTTTGGAAGCTCAGGAGCCGCGCCCCGAGGTCGTCATCGCGGACAACAGCACCGAGGGCCTGGGCGCGGCGCTCGTGCGCGAGCGCTTCCCCTGGGCGCGGGCGGTCGAGCTCGGCGAGAACCTCGGCTTCGGCACCGCCCTCAACCGGGCCATCGCCGCCGAGGCGGGCGACCCGATCGTCCTCCTCAATGACGACGTCACGGTCGAGCCCGGCTTCGTCGCGGCGCTGCTGGACTCGCTCACGGCCGGCGTGGACTCGGTCGCCGCCGTGCTCCTGCGCGAACGCGACCCGCAGCGGATCGATTCCGCCGGCGTCGTCGCCGACCGCACGCTGCTCGGCTTCGACTACCTCAGCGGCGAGCCGGTGAGCGCGCTGACGATGGCAGAGGACCCGCTGGGGCCGACCGGCGGCGCGGCGCTCTACCGCCGCGACGCCTTCGAGGCCGTCGGCGGCTTCGACGAGCGCATCTTCCTCTACTACGAGGACCTCGACCTGGCCCTGCGGATGCGGGTCGCGGGAGCTCGCTGCCGGCTTGCGTCCGAGGCGCGCGGCCTGCACGCCTACTCGGAGACGATGGGCGCCAGAACGGCTCGCAAGTACGAGATGACCGGCTGGAGCCGCGGCTACATGCTGCGGACCTACGGCTTCGGCCACCGCCCGGCACTGCTGTCCCGCGCGATCGCCGCCGAGCTGACCATCTGCGCCGGTCAGCTCGCCTCGGAGCGGACCCTGGGCGGCCTGCGCGGCCGGCTGCGCGGCTGGCGGGCGGGCGGCGGCGACTCCCGTCGCGAGTTGCCGTCGAACGCCCTGCTCGACATATCGCTGCGCCGAGCGCTTTCCCTTCGCCGCGACCGGCACCGCTCATAGGCGACGCCCCACGGCAGTCCAATCGGTGCAGGCAGGCCGGCGCGACTAGGATGCCTCCGATGGCGGGTGGGCCGACAGCCCAGATCAAGAAGGCCCTGCGGGGCGTCGGGTTTGAGCTACAGCGTTTCGACCCCGACGGGTCGTTCGCGAAGCGGCGGCAGCGACTGCTCGCGTCGGAGCGCGTTGACCTCGTCGTCGACGTAGGCGCCCATGCCGGCGAGTACGCCGGCTCGCTGCGACATGGAGGCTATGAGAGCCGGATCCTCTCCTTCGAGCCCCAGGCGCGGATGTTCGGCCGGCTTCGAGAGGCTTCGAGCGCGGATTCGCTGTGGGACTGCAGGAACCAGGCGGTTGGAGCCTCGCCGGGCAGCACGACCCTGCACGTCTCCGGCAACGAAGGCTTCAGCAGCTCGATCCGGCCGATGGCGGCGATCCACAAGGAGGCCGAGCCCGGATCCTCCTATGTCGATTCGGAGTCCGTCAGCGTCGTCACCCTGGACGAAGCGATCGCGGAAGGGCCGGAAGATTCCGATCGCCTCATGCTCAAGGTCGACACCCAGGGCTACGAGTCGGAGGTGCTCGCCGGAGCTCCGGCCACACTGAGTCGATGTCATCTCGTGGAGCTGGAGCTCGTCCTCGTCGAGCTCTACGAGGGACAGGCCCTATTTGCCGAGCTCGTCGACCAGATGGCGGATCACGGCTTCCTGCTCACCGATATCGAGTCTGGGTTCCGAGATCCCCGAACGTCCCAGCTTCTTCAGGTCGATGGACTCTTCATCCGGCGCGATGGCTAGCGAACCAGTGAGCCGCTGCGCTGGATGCTGACCATGCCTTCACGCTCGGCGGATTCAAGCGTCGAGCGCGCCACGTTTCCCCGGGCAACGTAGGCGGTGCCCCGCCGCGATCCCGTCTCCACGGCGGGCGGGACAGCGGGATAGGCGAGCAGAGCGTCTCCCGGAAGGTCGATCCCATCGGCTGAGAGCGGTATGCCCGCGTAGATGTCGTAGCCATAGCCGGGCTCACCGGGCACGTGGAAGTCGTCGATCACGGCGATGACGTCGTCCCAGTTGGCGAAGAGAGTGTCGAGCTCTTCGGCGAGAGGAACCCGCTCCTCCCAGTGAGCATCGAGGTAGGCCAGGGGACGGTCGACCTTCCCCTGGCTCGCCAGGTATCGAATCCCGGCAACGGAATCGCCGCACAGCATCGTGACGCCCTCCGCTGCGCGAAGCGCCCGCCGCGCCACCGCCTGAAAGCCGGGATTGACCTCAACGGTGTAGGTCGGAATCCCAAGACCGGCCAGATACCGAGTCGTCGATGCGACGAAGGTACCCGTCTCGACGAAGGCCGTCGGCGCAAACTTCTCGACCAGGAACTCGAAGGTCGCACGGCGTGTCGCTTGCCCGTTGAACGGTTCGTCGAAGCCCGGCCATGGTGGCCGGCGCTCCCATCGCCGCCGCCGCAGGATGGCCTTCATCCCCTGCGCAGCCTCCTTGACACGCTGGGCGCCGCCGCGTGGCTCGAGTCGCTCGACGATCATCGAGACAACCCTACTTCTGCTCGAAGATCGAATGGGCGATAGGCCCACCCGGCCTACCGCACGGCCGTCGCCGAAGCTGCCGACCGACCGTCGTGCATCGCGACTACGTACACCCGGCCAGATGATTCCTCGTGGTGGTAGAGCAGGATCATCCAGGACCAAGGCCCGATCACAAACCGGGCGGGCGCCCACCGACCTTCCAGCTCAGGACCAGCGAGCGGAAACGTTTCCAGCACCCGCAGTGAGCGCCCGATTCGAGTCCAGGCGTTGTCTGGCAGATTGAGCGCATAGATCGCCTCGTCCACATCCCGCTGCGCTCGCGGGGTGACGACTACCTGCGCCACTCAGGCCAGCTCGTCGAGCGGCGTCCCTTCGCCGCGAGCCGCCTGGGCCAAGCCCTCCTGCGTACGCTCCCATGCGCCGGGGATGGCATCGAGAATCTCCGTGATGCGAGCGGCATCCGGCTCCGCGTCGTCGAGCGCCGTAGCGAGAAGCGAACGCGCAAGAGTCCCCTCCTGTACATGGGTACGCTCGGCCAGGCGCGTGAGCTTCCCCGCGTGCTCGTCGTCAAGAGTCACGTTGATGCGCTTCGCAGACGCCGCCATTCGGTCCACTGTACACGATTCTGCACGACTCGTGCAACCAGCGGAAGCACTCTACTCAATGTTTTGTCTGCGTCTGATGGAGCTAAGGGAAACCAAGACGGTATGTGATCGATACTGCGAAGCCTTCAATGAATAATCTCCCCGGCGTTAGCGTCCTGCCAGGAGCGCGGCAGGGTCTGGAATACGGCCGATCGGAGACTGGCAGATGCGCCTCGTGAGGGTGTCGATAGAGGGATATCGCTCGATCAAGGAGCGCCTCGAGGTTACCCTCGACCCTCATGTCACTGTTCTGCTGGGCGCTAACGATCATGGCAAGACCAATTTCCTTCAGGCCCTGCGCCACCTCAACCACGCCGAGGGCTTTGAGGCCGATGACCTGAACTGGGACCACGCAGAGCGCGCTGACTCGCTGCCCGCCCTACGCTTCGAAATGGAGCTCGCCGAGCCCGAGCAGGCGACTCTGGCGCGACTCGACAGTGCCTCCCGGCTAGCCACTTCCGCCGGAGCTCTCCGGGAAGAGGCGCTATCGAGCTGGCGTGAGGCAAAGGAGAGACTGCAAGAGGCTGAGGGCCAATTCGCGGAGCAAAAAGCAGAGGTAGAAGCAGCAGCCTCAGCCGCCAAACAGGTGGCTGAGGCTCGCATTGCCAATCCGGATGACCAAGACATAAGGAACGAAGAGGTACCCGCAACTGCGCGGGTTGCGAGCGGCCAAGTAGAGCAAGAGCGCCTCAGGGGGATCGTCGAGGCTCACAAAATCGATGTCAACGACCATGCACTCTCTTTCGCAATTGCCGAGGGAAGGGCAATCGAAGCGGAAGCTTTGAAAGAGGGCCAAGAGACCGAATCGGCAGTTGAGAAGGCGGCATCCGAACAGGAGGCGCTGGCTGAAACGCGCAGACGGTCGATGAAGCGGGCAGTGGCGAAACTGAAGTCAGCTCAAAACGCCGTCGAGGAGCTACCCGGCGATGTCGAGGAAGGAAAACGCAAGCAGGCGGAGGGCGACCTCAGCGCAGCTCAAGTCGAGGAGACCAAAGCGAGAAGTGAATCCGAGGAGCAAGCCGCAAAGGCCACCCGACTTCGTGCGCCGCCGAGGCGATTGCCCGAATCGAGGCTAAGGATCCCGCAGCCCTAAAGCGCGACCTGCCAGTGACCGAGCTGCGCAAGCAACGGCCCACACCAGAGACCCTCGCCGTTTCGCGAACTGGGCTGGGGGGATCGCTGCTGGCTGAGATCCCCGAGGGACTCGAGGACGGGGCAGTCGAGATCTTTCTTGAGCGCCACCTACCAAAGATTCAGATGGTCGAGCACGATCGACAAGTTGCCGGACGATGTTTCCTTCACTCAACTCGAGCAACCCGGCTATGCGTTTATGCGAGGGATCTTTCTTTATGCGGGCCTTCGACCCGAGGAGTGGAAATCAATCTTCACCCAGAACTCGCGAAGCGCTATGCGCCTCGAGCAAGCTTCGACGAAGTTGAATGAAACGCTGCGGGCAAGCTGGTCACAGGGAAAAGAGTTGACCTTCCGTCTCGCCCATGACTCAAAACGCTCGCGGATCACCTTGGAGATCAAAGATCCGGCCGTCGCCACAACCTTTACCAAGCCCTCGCGCCGCTCCAGTGGCTTCACCCACTTCTTCGCCCTAAAGACGGTCCTGCACGCGCTGCAGTCGGAATCGCCAAGAAGCAGCTACCTCTGGGTCTTTGACGAGCCGGGAATACATCTTCACCCCGACGGCCAGCGCGACCTGATCCAGGTGATGGAGACGCTAGGGAAAACCAATCAGGTCTTGTACACAACCCACTCGATCTTTCTCGTCAACCAGAATTACCCGACCCGCCACCGGCTCTTGGTCCGCGCCGAAGGTGGAACCGTGCTCGACGCCAAGCCTTTCCTCAGCCGCTGGCGCACCGCCCTCGACGCACTTGGACTATCGCTCGCAGGAACGGTTCTGTTCGCTCCCCACGTCCTGCTCGTCGAGGGTGATTCTGACGGCATCTTCGTGGCGGCGATGTTGCGGAGGCTGATCGCCGATGGAAAGCTCAGTATCGACCTTAATCGCTTTGCCGCCATCTCCACTGGCGACGCTGCCAACACCGACATCCTGCTTCGCATCCTTACTGACGGGGCGCCCGGCGCCAGTCGTCCACGGGTCGGTGTCCTCGTCGATGGCGACGGCGGCGGCAAAGACCGCCTCAAGGCAGTCGACTCCCTGGTTGCCGAGCGCGAGGTGAAGACGAAACAGCTGAGCGAAGGAACGACGTTGGAGGATCATCTGCCCGCGGCCCGCTGTCTCTACTTCGAGGCGGTGGCGAGCTACCTACAGCAGATGGCGAGCTTGGACGAGGCGGGCTTGGAGGCACTCCGTAGCTCCTTTGACCAACGCTTTGACTCGGATGAGGCGATCAGCGGCTTGGTCGAGTGGACCCGCGGGGAGGCAGCCACGATCGCTGGCCTGAGCAGAAAGCCTTCATCGGTCGGCATCGCCCGCGCTTATGTCGCTTTGCTAGAGGAGGCGGAGCTGAGTGCGAAGGACTTGCAGCGGGCAACGCGATTGGCGAACTGGATCGCCGAGAAGCTCTACCTCCCCCAGCAGACACTGAGCCAGGAGGCAATTCTCGAAGACTAGGCACCAGAGCTCTGCAGTCGCACGCTTTGCAGCGACGGAAGTTCGTCTGTTCTATGTCGAGGCTGAGCGATGTCTCTATCGAGAAGTTTGCAGACGATGGGTCGAAAGCTTGTCGTAGGATGCGGCTCGTGCCTGAAGCGGACTCATCCAGCCCCGTCCTCGTCACCGGCGGCGGCGGCTTCATCGGCGGCCACCTCGTCGCCGAGCTGCTGCGCCAGGGGCGCGAGGTGCGTTCGGTCGACTGCAAGCCGCTCGAGGAGTGGCACCAGGTCTTCGACGCGGCCGACAATCGCGTGCTCGACGTCTCGCTGCTCGATGCCGCCCGCGAGGCCGTGGACGGGGCCGGCGAAGTCTTCAACCTTGCCGCGGACATGGGCGGGATGGGTTTCATCGAGGGCAACAAGGCCCTCTGCATGCTCTCAGTGCTCCCCTCCACCCACGTGCTGATGGCCGCCCGCAACGCCGGCGTCGAGCGCTTCTTCTACTCGTCCTCCGCCTGCGTCTACGCGGCGGAGAAGCAGGAAACGCCGGAGGTCCCCGCCCTGCGCGAGGCCGACGCGTATCCCGCCATGCCCGAGGACGGGTACGGCTGGGAGAAGCTCTTCAGCGAGCGGATGTGCCGCCACTTCATGGAGGACTTCGGGCTCGAGACCCGCGTCGCGCGCTACCACAACGTCTACGGCCCGGAGGGCACCTGGACCGGCGGGCGGGAGAAGGCCCCGGCCGCGATCTGCCGCAAGGTCGCCGAGGCCTCGCTGAGCGACAGCGGCGAGATCGAGATCTGGGGCGACGGCAAGCAGACGCGCAGCTTCATGTACGTCGACGATTGCGTGAAGGGAACACTGACGATCGCCAGGGGACCGCGAATCGAGCCGATCAACCTCGGCAGCTCCGAGCTGGTGACGATCGACGGCCTGGTCGACATCGTCGAGGGGATCGCCGGCATCCAGCTCGAGCGCCGGTACGTGCTCGACGCCCCGCAGGGCGTGCGCGGCCGCAACAGCGACAACACGCTGATCGAGGAGACCTACGGCTGGGAGCCGTCGATCTCCCTACGCGAGGGGCTGGAGAAGACCTACGCCTGGGTGCACGAGCAGGTCGAGCGCCGGCTCTCGGCGTCAGCCCGCTGAGCCGAGCCAGATGGTCTAGGGGCAGACCGTCACCGGCGTCGAGGATTCGAACGCCACGTACCAGGGCTGCTGGATGTCGTCGGTCGCGATCGGCACGCGATACCAGCCGCCGCCGATCGCTTCTTCGAGGCGGTAGAAATCGTCTCCGAAACGGCGCACTCCAAGTGTCGCCTTGCCTCGGTCCGGCAGCTTGAAGGCAAGGCCGCCGGGGCCGGCCTCGATGCCCCCCCCGGTGCCGATCGCGCCCGGTGGGACGACACCGCAGTCTCCCCCGGGCCCGGATTCGGCCGACTCGACATGCACGTCGAGCAGGTAGACGAGCTCCTGGTCGGCGGCGAGGCGCGCGTCGGGGTCGGCCGTCGGCAGTTCGTCCAGCTCGTAGCCGGGGGAGCCGAACGCATCGGCGCCCTTGAAGTAGTGGCCAACTGGAAGCGTCATGTCCCGTTCGATATTCCCGGGGAACGGCTCGATGATCGTGTCCGCGGGAATCCGGTCGCGCAGGCTGTCGAGGATCGCGACCTTCGCCCGGTCCTGAACGCTGACGTGGCGCACGAAGGTGGCAGCGTAGTGAAGGTTGATCACGTTCGGGACGATGGAAATCACCGCGATCGCCGCGATCGCGCCGACGCCCCATCGCGAGGGGCGCCAGCCGCGCCACAGCTCGGCGAAGATCAGCAGGATGAAGATCGCCGAGGCGTACTGGTAGCGCCCGGTTCCCGGTTCGCGCGCCGGGGAGACGAGCGCGATCGAGGCCCAGTAGACGGCGAGCGTGACGAACGGCGGCACGAAGCGCCACTCGAAGCTCCGCAGCCGGCTCAGGCACCAGCCGACCGCCACTGCGAGCAGGGCCCCGAGCATCAGCCCCGGCTCGTGGTTGACGATGATCACCAGGTCCGGCGTGCCCGGTTCCTGCGCTCCGGGGAAGCGGAAGGCGCCGGCCATCGACGCGGCGGCGGAGGCGAACAGCGAGACGACGGCCGCGGGGGCGCTCGAGAGCGTCTCCGGGGTGATGCTCGACTGGCCGAACTTGCGGGCCCAGAGCCACCAGGGGGCGTAGACGAGAAGCGGTATCGCGACGATCCAGACCCGGCGGAGCCGGTCGGGGCGCCCCAGCACCGCCGCGATCATCCCGGCGAGGATCGCCAGCCCGGTGCTGTGCGCGATCACGCTGAACGTCAGCAGTGCACAGCCGAGGACGTCGCCGCGGCGGTTGTCGCGTTCGAAGGCGATGAGGGCCCCCAGGCCCGCCGCCATCGAGGTCAGCACGTTGATCCCGAGCGAGCCGCCGAACATCTCCCAGGAGGCGCCGAAGACGGCGAGGACGAGGGCGGGGACGTAGGCAGCGAAGTCCCCGACCCGCTTTCGCATCAGGACGAAGAAGAGAGCCGAGCAGATGAGGTCGAGGCCGATCCAGGCGAGCCTCAGCCAGAGGTGGTCGTGGCCGCCGCCAACCGTGAGTACCAGCTTGTAGACGAGCGTCGCGCCGAAGACCATGTTGCCCTGGTCGGGCTGCAGCACCCAGCCGGGATCGAAGCCGGCGGCGTGGGTGAAGAAGTACCACTCGTCCGCATAGAGCGTCTGGCCGCGGGTCTCCCAGAGCAGGAAGGCGAATATGAGGGCGAACGGGACGAGCCAGAGGGCGAGGCGGCGTCCGCGCAGCGGCGCCCCCCCGGCCTTGAACGACGCCTCGCGCATCGCGGCAGCCTATAGAGCGCAGCCGTCGATCCGCGACAGATGGAAGGATGCGCCCGCATGCCGCGGCGCCTGACCACGATTCCCTCATATGTCGTCGCGGGAGCACTCGTGTTCCTGATGGCTTTCGGCCTGTTCGCGGCGACGACCACGCAGCTGACGGGCTATGAGCCCGAGACGGCAGCCGTGACCGAAGGCCTGGTCCTCGAAGGCCATTTCTACGAGACCGAGAACCCGCCCTTCGAAGGCCAGGGCACCCCCGGCAAGGACGGTCATCTCTATGCCCGCGCCGGGCTCCTGCAGCCGCTGATCGAGGCGCCCTTCTTCGCCGCCGGGCACCTCGTCGACCTCACCTTCGGGCAGCATGGGGCGACCCCGTACAGCCTGGTCTTCATGTGGTTCTACAACCCCTTCGTCGCGGCGCTGGCGGCGCTGGCCATCTTCGCCCTCGTGTACATCACCCGGCGCTCGCTCGGCTGGGCAGCGGCGATCGCGACGCTCTTCACCGTCGCCAGCATCGCCTGGCCGTACGCGTCGATCGGGATGGAGACGACCTTCATGTTCGCGATCCTCGCTGCTTTCGCCTGCGGCGCCTGGGCGCGGCGCAACCCAAGCTGGCTGAGCTGGGCGGTGACCGGGTTCGCGGCGGGCGCGGCGACGGCGACCAAGCCCTACGCGTGTCTGGCGCTTCCCGCGCTCGCGATCCTGCTCTGGCCCGCGTTCAAGGCCCAGGCGAGCGCCGAGCGCCTCAAGCTCGCCATCGCCTCGCTCGCCCCGCTGGCCCTCTGGGTACTGGCGATCGGCATTTACAACGCGGCGCGATTCGACGGCCCGACCGACTTCGGTTACTCGAGCGCCTCGCTCACCCTGGCGGTGCCGCTCAATTTCATGGGGCTGCTGGCGAGCCCGGGCAAGGGGCTGATCTTCTACAGCCCGCTGGTCGTCCTCGGCGCACTCGGGCTCGGCCCGCTCTGGCGCGAGGACCGCTCGCTCGCCGCGGCGCTGATCGTCCTCTTCGTCTTGCTCACGGCCTTCTCCGGCGCCTCGACCTTCTGGGGGGACGAGGTCTGGGGGCCGCGCTACATCGTGCCGGTGGCCTGGGCGCTGCTGGTGCCGATCGCCTGGTGGGCCGACTCGCGCCTGCGCAGGCGCTGGCTGACCGGCTTCGCCGTGGTCGCGATCGGGGTCCAGATCGTCGCCGTGTCCGACTCCTACACGCGCTACCTCACCGTGGTCAAAGAACTGACCGGGGTGCAGGTCTACGGAGAACGCTTCGGGATCGACCCTGAGCGCATCCCCTACGGCGACGACCCGCCGCGCTGGATCGCCGAGCTCTCGCCGCTGCTGCTGCAGGCCGAGGGGCTCGTCTCCTCGCAGATCGTCGAGCGGCTCGGCGGCGACGGGATCACGGTCACCTACCGCGCGCTGGAGGGTCGCGAACGCTCGCTCAACCTCTCCCGGCAGGACGTCAGGATCGCGGGCCAGTTCTGGTGGATGGACTCGCTCGACGGCTTCGGGCCGGACCTCGCCGCCGTGCTGATGCTGCTGCTCGGCGGCGCCAGCGGGTACGGCCTCTACCGGGTGACCCGCAACGGGTCGCCGCCGGCGAATCGGGCTCGAGATGCCTGAGCAGCGGCCGGAGGTCTCAGTGGTGATGCCGTGCCTGAACGAGGCGGAGTCGGTCGGCGAGTGCGTGAGGCAGGCCCTGGCGGGCCTGAAGTACGCGGGAGCGGAGGGCGAGGTGATCCTCGCCGACAACGGCAGCGACGACGGGTCGCAGGAGATCGCCCGGGGGCTGGGCGCCCGCGTGGTCGACGTCCCTCGCAAGGGCTACGGCGCGGCGCTGATGGGCGGCTTCGACGCGGCACGCGGCGAGTTCGTCGTCATGGGCGACGCCGACGCCAGCTACGACTTCGGCTCGCTGCGTCCATTCTTGGAGCGGCTGAGAGCCGGAGACGACCTGGTGATGGGAAACCGCTTCAAGGGCGGCATCGCGGACGGGGCGATGCCCTTCCTCAACCGCCATCTCGGCAACCCGGTGCTCAGCTTCGTCGGCCGCCTCTTCTTCGGCAGCAAGATCGGCGACTTCCACTGCGGGCTGCGTGCCTTCCGTCGCGACATGCTGCCGAAGCTCGGCCTGCAGAGCGAGGGGATGGAGTTCGCCAGCGAGATGGTGGTCAAGGCCACCCTGAGCGGGCTGAAGATCTCCGAGGTCCCGACCACGCTGTCACCCGCGCTGCGGTCGCGGCCTCCCCATCTGCGACCGTGGCGCGACGGCTGGCGGCACCTTCGCTTCCTCCTTCTCTTCAGCCCCCGCTGGCTCTTCTTCTACCCCGGGCTGGCGCTGATGCTGGCGGGCCTGACGATCATGATCGCCCTCCTGCCGGGCGAACTGGAGGCCTTCGGAGCCGGGTTCGACGTGCACACGATGGTCTACGCGAGCGCCCTCGTCGTGGTCGGCTACCAGGCGATCCTCTTCGCCGGCTTCGCCCGCATCTACGCGATGACGGCGGGCTTCCTGCCCGGAAAGCGCTGGATCGAGGACCTGACGGAGCGGATCAGCCTGGAGGCCGGCGTCCTCACCGGGCTCGTCCTGGTGCTGGCCAGCCTGGCGATGTCGGTCGTCGCTCTGCTCGACTGGGGCGGGTCGGGCTTCCAGCAGCTCGAGTACCGGGACACCCTGAGGCTCGTCATCCCGGCCAGCACGATGCTCGTCGTGGGCGTGCAGACGGTGCTCGCCAGCTTCTTCGTCTCGATCCTCGGGATAGAGCGTTCCCCTGCGCCCAGGCCGTAGACGGTTTGATCCTCGGCGGGTTTGGTTTCCTCGAAAGGTTGGGGTGAGGGTGGCGGGTGCCCCTCCCCAAAACGCGCGGCGGGAGCCG